>JAZNZM010000084.1:0-11501 GCA_045594965.1 Oscillospiraceae bacterium
TGTCGGGATCGGTCTCAAAACCGGAGGTGATGAGCTTGGTATCAGCAGCGCAGCTGCCGTTTGCAATGGCACCTACCATGGTGGGATAGATAAACTGAACACCGGCGCAGAGGCCAATGATGGCGTCGAGGTCATTGCGGCCTGCCTCGAGGGACCAAGAGTCAGCCAGAGGCTCGAACATGAGGGTGGTGGTCTCGCCGACGATCTCGATGGGCTTCTCGGCGGTGGCGTTGTGCTCTTCGATGGCGGCGCGGAGTCCTGCGTCAGCCTCGGTCAGGTTGGGATATGCGAAAACGGGGAAGTTGATGACGGCGACCTTCTCATAGCCGGCCTCAATGATAAGGCGGGCCATCTGGTTGCCGAGGAAGAAACCGTCGCCGTAACCGTCGGCGATGGTGCCGAGATAATGGTCGTTGGTGGCACAGGCAGCGTTGGCACCGGCAGGATCATAGACAGAGCGCATGTCGCAGTTGTAGCCTGCAACCCAGAGCTCGGGATAAGCTTCCATGATGTCCTTCAGACCGCCGTCCTGGCTGGTGATCATGCCCACAACCTCGTCGGTCATGGCGTTCTGAACAGCCAGAAGGTTGTTGGCAGCATCGTTGAAAGCGTCACCGAAGGCAACTTCAAACTCATAGCCCAGAGCGGTGCAGAGAGCCTCGAGGTAAGCGCAGGTGGCGTCGTACTGAGCACCGCCGGAGAGGTTGCTCAGCCAGAGAATGGTGCCCATGTCCTCATAGACAGGAGCTTCGGGCTCGGCGGGAGTCTCGGGAGCGTCGGGAGTGGCGGGGGCTTCGGGGGCTGCAGGAGCCTCGGGAGCAGCAGGCTGTCCGCCGCAGGCAGCAAAGCTGAATACCATTACGAGGGCAAGCAGCATAGCAAGGATCTTCTTCATTGTTGTACCTCCAATTATTATGTAATGATGAGATTTTTTTGTCATTACCGCTCCCTATTATATCAAGGTGACCGCTTATTTTAAACGCCATTACTTATTGTATTTCTCACCATTTTTTTAGCTGATACATTGCAAATGGACCTTGTTTGTTGCTTTGGTGGGGGTGGAATAGCCCTAAATATTAAATTTTTGCACTTTCCCCATGGGAGGTACTACTATATAATCAAAAGTGGAATTAAGTATATGCACCGCTCCCGGTGGGAGCGGCATAAAGATTTGAGGGAGGAACACTGCTATGAGTATAAAGGGTCTTATTTTTGACCTCGACGGTGTTATTTGCTTCACCGATGAATACCACTATCTGGCATGGAAGGAAATGGCCGACGGCATGGGCGTTTACTTTGACCGCGAGATAAACAACCGCCTTCGGGGCGTTTCCCGTATGGCCAGTCTGGACATTATCCTTGAGCGCTACAGCGGCCCCGAGCTTTCTCAGGAGGAGAAAGAGGCTCTTGCCGCAAAGAAAAACGGTATTTACCGCGAGCTTCTGGGCCGCATGAGCCCTGCCGATCTCAGTGACGAGGTTAAAAACACCCTTGACGCTCTTCGCGCAAAGGGGCTTAAGCTGGCTATCGGCTCTTCCAGCAAAAATGCTCCCTTTATTCTTGAGCGCATCGGTCTCGGCAGCTATTTCGATGCCATTTCCGACGGCAACAACATAAGCCGCTCCAAGCCCGACCCCGAGGTATTTCTGAAGGCTGCGGAGTTTCTCAATCTTGAGCCGGCTGAGTGCCTCGTGATAGAGGATGCCGTTGCAGGCGCCGAGGCGGGACATGCCGGGGGCTTCACCGTTGCCTGCGTGGGCGATGCCGCCGCCGAAAAGGCGGGACACTATAATATGGCCTCCTTTGCCGAGCTACTGGAGGTAGTATGACATGTCTGTAAGGGATATCAAAATAAACGGCATTTCCGAGGGCATTGGCTATGACTGCAGCACCGTGCTGCTCTCATGGAAGACCCTTTCCTCAGCCGAAACCCAGAAGGAGGCCGCCGTCAGGGTCACGGACGAAAAGGGAAACTGCCTTTTCGCTGCCGAGGGTCAGCTGAACTGGGAAGGCACCAGGCTGGATTTTGCGCCCGCTCCCAGAACCCGCTATAAGGTGGAGATAAGGGTCACCGACAGCGACGGCGGGGAGCACAAAGGCGAGAGCTTTTTTGAAACGGGCAAGATGGACGAGAGCTGGCAGGCCAAATGGATAAGCCCTGCAGGTGTCGGAGATTGGGCGCCCACACTCAAGGGCACATTCAGCCCCGAGGGAGAGGTGGAAAAGGCCCGACTCTATATTCTGGGTCTTGGCGTATACGAAGCAAGGCTCAACGGGGAAAGGGTTTCCGACGAGCTTCTCGCTCCCGGCTACTGGTACTACGAAAAAGAGGCACCCTGCCGCGCACTGGATGTGACGGAGCTTATCCGCAGGGAGAACTGCCTTGAAGTCACTCTGGGCAAGGGCTGGTATATGGGACGCTTCGGCATCGGCCATGAGCCCTGGTCTGAGCGCTACGCCCTTCTGGCGGAGCTGAGACTGAGCCTTGCCGACGGCAGGGAGCAGATTTTTGTCAGTGACGAGAGCTGGACATGGACGGAAAGCTGCATTTCTGCGGATAACAGCATCTATGACGGCGAGAGGCAGGACGCTCTTGCCCATGAAAATGAAGAAAATGAGCCTCGGAGTGTGGAATGCATTGAGGCTCCTCTGAAGGCTGTGGAGGGCTTCGCCCCCCCTGTGACCGAGCAGGAGTGCCTGAAGGTGAAGGAGATAATCCATACCCCTGCAGGGGAGACCGTGCTGGACTTCGGACAGAACCACGCGGGACTTCTCCGCTTCCGCTCCCGTCTGCCCAGGGGCACGGAGCTGCGCTTCGACTTTGGCGAGGTGCTGCAGCAGGGCAATTTCTATAACGAGAACTACCGCTCCGCTCTGGGCGGCTTCAGCTACCGCAGCGACGGAGAGGAAAAATGGATAAGCCAGCTCTTCACCTTCTTTGGCTTCCGCTATGTCCGCGTCAGCGGCTGGGTGGGCGAAATAAAAGCGGAGGACTTCGAAAGCCCCGTTATCTACACCGCTCTTGACCGCACCGGCTACATGGAGAGCGGCCATGCCCTTCTGAACCGCCTTTATGAAAATACCCTCTGGAGCCAGCGCAGCAACTTTATATCCATGCCCACCGACTGCCCCCAGAGAGACGAGCGTCTGGGCTGGACGGGAGATGCTCAGGTTTTCGCCCCCACTGCCTCCTGCAACATGGACTGCCGCGCCTTTTACCGCAGCTTCCTGCGTATGCTGCGCCTTGACCAGCAGGATAACGGCGGCAGCGTTGCCGTTGTGCTCCCCCGCGCTCCCGGCTTTGCCTCCTGCGCCGTATGGGGAGATGCCGCAACCATGATACCCGACACCCTTATGCGCTTCACAGGTCTTGCGGAGCAGGCAGAGGAATGGTATCCCCTTATGCGGGACTGGGTGGACTATGTGGAGAGCAAGAGCCACGGCTATCTCTATGACGATGAGCAGCTGGGCGACTGGCTGGCTCTGGACGGCGTGACGGACCAGAGCTTCAAGGGCGGCACCGATGATACCTATGTGGGCAGCGTCTACTTTATGGCCAGCGCCCGTATAGTTTCCGCTCTTGCTGAGGCTTTGGGCAAGAGAGAAGACGCAGAGAAATACTCCGCCCTCGCGGAAAATATCCGCAGCGCGGTGATGGAGACCTACTTCACTGCCGGAGGCCGTCTCAGCGTGGACACTCAGGCGGCATATATCACCGCCCTTCGCTTCGGACTTTGGCGGGATAAGGATGTTCTTATAAAGCAGTTCATGCGCCGCATGCGCTTTGACGGCTTTGAGATACGCTGCGGCTTTGTGGGCGCGCCTCTGATGTGCTCCGTGCTGGCAGAGAACGGCCTTGAGGAGCTTGCAATGGAAATGCTCCTGAACAGGGGCTTCCCCGGCTGGCTCCACTGCGTCGAGCTGGGTGCCACCACCATCTGGGAGCGCTGGAACAGCCTCCTCAGCGACGGCAGCTGCTCCGGAACAGGCATGAACAGCTTCAACCACTATGCCTACGGCCCCGTTATGGAGTATGTCTACGGCTATGTAGCAGGCATCCGTCCCAGCAGCAGGGGCTTCCGCAATGCCATAATCGCTCCCCAGCCCGATGTGCGCCTTGGATATATGAGCTGCAGCATGGACACTGTTTCCGGAAAATTTGTGTCCAACTGGCGCATTGAGGCCGGCGGCGAGCTGTCCGTGCATATTGAAGTGCCCTTTGGCTGCACGGCTACCGTCACACTGCCCAGAAGCGGCAGGGAGAGCTTCGCTCTCGCTGCGGGCAGCTATGATTACCGATATATGCCGGAGCGGGATTTTCGCAGCCTTTACAGCATGGAAAGCCGCCTCAGCGCCCTCCGTGACGACGAGGCAGCCAAGGCCGTACTGCTGCAGGAGGCCCCTGCCCTCTTCGGTGTGCTTATGGAAAATAACCGCGAGTTCACCACCCAGACTCTGAGAGAGCTGGGAGGAGCCTTCTTCCTTGGAATAAACCCGGGAATAATAGAAAAGGTGGTTGAGCGCCTTTCCGAGATTCTATGGAGGAATAAGCCATGATATGCAAAAAAATCCCCCTGTGGGAGGGCAGAGACGATGTGTTTCTCTATACCTTCCTGAGAGAGTGCCGCCCCAATCCTATGCTGCCCATGGAGCAGGAGGCTCTGCCTGCGGTGATAGTCTGCCCCGGCGGCGCCTATATGTTCTGCTCAATGGAAAACGAGGGCGATGCCATCGCCATGAGCTTTGCAAGTGCCGGTTATCAGGCCTTTGTGCTGGAGTACACCGTGGGAAGTCGCTGTGGAGACAATGCTTCCCGCCATCCCGCTCAGCTTTTCGACCTGGCCAGAGCCTTCCTGATTATCCGCGAAAACGCAAAGGACTGGCATGTGGACACCAAACGCATTGCTCTTGCGGGCTTCTCCGCAGGCGCAAACCTCTGCGCCAATATGGCCACCCACTGGCACGAGAGCTTTCTCTCTGAGCGTTTCGGAGAGGAAAAGGGCTTTTTTAAGCCCATGGCGGCAATTCTTGGCTACCCCCTCACAGACTATGCCTATCAGGAGGAGTATAACTCCACCTTGCCTCCAAACCCCATGCTCATGGCAGGCAATGTGGCAGTTTTCGGAACACCCGTACCAAGCAGGGAGCAGATGGCGGAGATGAGCCCCTGCCTCCATGTGAGCGAGCACACTCCCCCCATTTTTATGGCCCATGCCGCCAACGACACCCTCGTGCCTGTGGGCCACTCCCTTAGGATGGCGGCAGCACTCAGCGAAAAGGGCAGACCCTATGAGCTGCATATCTTCCAGAACGGTGAGCACGGCTTTGCCGACGGCGTTGCCGAGGGCACGGGCGCTTACCGCTTCGATAAGCGAAAGAGCGCCGGGGCATGGCTCTCCCTTGCCCAGAGCTGGCTCATGCGTCAGGCAGCACCTGAGACCGCGGAGCACGATTTCTGCATTGCCGAGGCAATAAAGGCAGATGCAGCAAGGGCTGAAGAAGCAAAGAGAGCGGAGGAAAAGAAATGATAAAGGAACGCATCCCTCTCTGGGAGGGGAGAGACGATGTTTTTCTCCACACCCTGCTGAGAGAATATATCCCAAACCCCATGACTCCCGAGTGGAAGGAGGATATGCCCGCGGTGCTCATCTGCCCCGGCGGAGCCTATATGTTCTGCTCCGTGGATCTGGAGGGCGATACCACCGCGCTGGCCTTCATTCAGGGAGGCTATCAGACCTTTATGCTTGAATACAGCGTTGGCTCCAAACGCTCCGACTGCGCCCACCCGGCCCAGCTGCTGGATCTTGCCAGGGCCATCCTGATAATCCGCGAGAATGCCGGGGCATGGCATGTGGACCCTGAGCGCATCGCCCTTGCAGGCTTTTCCGCAGGGGGAAATCTGGCGGCAAATATGGCAACAATGTGGCACAGAGGCTTCCTCTCAGAGTATTTCGGAGTGCCTTCCGAGTATTTCCGTCCCATGGCGGTGATTTTGGGCTATCCCATCACCGATTACCGCTATCAGGAGGAGTACAACATGACTTTGCTGCCCAACACCATTATGCTGCAGGGCAGAAAGGCTCTTTTCGGAACCATGGAGCCAAGCGATGAGCAGCTTCGGGAACTGAGCCCCTGTCTCCATGTGGACGGGCACACGCCCCCCATGTTCCTTGTCCATGCCGCCAACGACACTCTTGTGCCTGCTGTGCATTCCCTGAAGATGGCCGCTGCCCTTGGGGAAGCAGGTGTGGAGTATGAGCTGCATATATTCAAAAAGGGTGAGCACGGCTTTGCCGACGGTATGCCGGGAGGCGTGGGCGCCTACCGCATGGATAAGCGCATGGCCTGCTATTCATGGATGGAGCTGGCGCTGAAATGGCTGATGCACTATGCCGCACCTGAAACCGACGATAAAACCCCCTGCGTGGCCGACGGAATGCGCAGCCGCGGAAAGGGTCTGTAATTGCATACCACAATGCAGAACACCCCCGAATCTCTATGATTCGGGGGTGTTCTGAGCCTGTAAAAGAACATAGCATATACCTCCCTCTGATGAGGGAGGTGGCTTCGCCGTAAGGCGAAGGCGTAGGGAGAGAACAGGGTAAAAGCTAACAGTGAAGGGGGCTATATACTTTTTTGCCGCACTTATCTGTGCACTTCGGTTTTCACCGCTGCCGGCAGTACCACCAGAGCGCCCGCCGCGGACACCGCAGCGGAGATGAGCATGGTGGCGGAAACTCCCAGATGGTCCAGCATTATGCCGGAGAGGAAGCTGGCAGCAATGGCGGAGAGGGTGGTTGTGCTGGTGACAAGGGCCTGACCCTTTACACGGTCGGCGGGAGCCACCACCTCGTTGACATACTGTACGGAGGCAGGGATGTAGAGACCGAAGGCAATCATCTGCACCACCTGCGCCGCATAGAGCACCGGCACACTGGGGGCGAGGAAGCACAGCAGCATTTTAACGGAGAACATGGCGCAGCTGAGCTTCAGCAGGGTGGAGCAGCGAACTTTTTTCAGTAGCTTCATAAAAAGGAACATGGGGGGCAGCTCCACAACAGCGGCTATGAAGGAGCATACGCCCATTTCCGCGCTGCCGCCGCCCACATTTTCCACGACATTGATGAGGAAGTTGGTGAAAACCGTGTGGGGGAAATAGACAAGGGCTATGCCCACAAGAGTGAGGGCAAAGCGCCTGTCGCTTTTGAGAAAGAGGAAAAGGGAGCGGCTGCGCTCCTTGCCGGTGCCGGCGCCCGAGGCAGCGGATTCTCCGGAATACTGACGGGCAAAGAGGGCCATCATAATAAGAAGAGCCAGAGAGAATATTATGCCGCTTATGGGCAGCACATTGGGGCTCCATTTTTCTATAAGCTCACCCAGCGCAAGGCTCAGCAGGGCATAGCTGAGGCTGCCCACGCCCCGGGCAATGCCAAAATTCACATTGAAGCCCCAGCTGCTGAGCATTCCGGCGAAGGAATTGATGAAAGGCAGCATAAGATATACGCAGCAGAAATACACTCCGTAGCAAATTCCCACAGCCGGATTGCGCCCGGGCACCAGAAGCACCGTCGCCATGCCGCATATCATTACACCGGCAATGGCCGATACTATGCCCATGAGGCTGACACGGCGGCTTTTATCCGCCAGCGCCGCCACGGTGGGCTGCAGAAGCAGGGCGAGAATGTTGCCCAGCGCCATTATTATGCCCGTCTCGGAGCTGGAGTAGCCCCTGCGCTGCAGGAAAAGGGCGGCATAGCTGACCACGGAGCAGAAGGCCATCCAGAAAAAGCCCTGAGTTACGCAGTATTCTCCGTTATAAAGCAGATTTTTCTTCATCAGGCAGACCTCAAAAAACAGTTTCAATCAATTATATCACGGTAAAGGAATAACACAATATGAATAAAAGGAAAACATTACCCGGTGATGGGGTGCGAATTATTGCAATTTAAACTTTTATCGGTTAAAATATTATTCAATAAAAGGTGAAAGGAGACAGAAAATATGAAGCTTACATTTCTGGGCGCTGCCCACGAGGTCACCGGAAGCTGCACTCTTATAGAGATAAACGGAAGGTACGGCATCGTGGACTGCGGTATGGAGCAGGGTCAGGATATTTTCGAAAATCAGGAGCTGCCCGTTCAGGCCTCCGCGCTGGACTTTGTGCTGCTCACCCATGCCCATATTGACCACAGCGGCAATCTGCCCCTCCTTTATAAAAACGGCTACAGCGGCCTTATCTATGCCACCGCCGCCACAACACATCTCTGCGAGATAATGCTCCGCGACTGTGCCCACATTCAGGAGAGCGAGGCACAGTGGCGTTCCAGAAAGAGCCAGCGTGCAGGAGGCCCGGCCGTAGAGCCTGTTTACACTATGGCTGACGCACAGACCGCCATTGGCAAGCTGCGCCCCGTGGATTACGGCAAGCAGGTGCAGATAGCCGAGGGTGTCACCGTCCGCTTCACAGATGCGGGCCACCTCATGGGCTCCGGCAGTATTGAAATCTGGCTCACCGAGGGCGACACCACAAAGAAAATTGTCTTTTCCGGAGACATAGGCAACCTTGACCAGCCGCTGCTCAAAGACCCCGTATATGTGGAAGAGGCGGACTATGTTGTAACAGAAAGCACCTACGGCAACCGCTACCACGAAAAGCGGGATGTGAACAACATCGAGTATCTGGCCGACTGCATCCAGCGCACCTTTGACAGAGGTGGCAATGTGGTTATACCCTCCTTCGCTGTGGGCAGAACTCAGGAAATGCTCTATTTTATCCGCGAGATAAAGGTGAGAGGTCTTGTCCACGGCCACGGGGACTTCCCCGTTTATGTGGACTCCCCCCTTGCCAACGAGGCCACGGGCATTTTCCTCCAGACCGATGACCACTACTTCGATGACGAGACCAGAGAGCTTCTCAACCAGGGCATAAATCCCCTTATGAGTCCCGGTGTTCAGCTTTCCGTCACCAGCGAAGAATCAAAGGCCATCAATATGGACAGCAAGCCCAAGGTGATAATCTCCGCCAGCGGCATGTGCGAGGCGGGACGCATCCGCCACCACCTCAAGCACAATCTCTGGAGAAGAGAATGTCTCATACTCTTCGTGGGCTATCAGGCCGAGGGCACCACGGGCCGAGCCATCCGCGACGGAGCCAGAAAGATAAAGCTCTTCGGTGAGGAGATCAAGGTTAATGCCGAGATCAGCTATCTCCCCGGAAAGAGCGGCCATGCCGACAAGGAGGGCCTTATCAAGTGGATACAGGCTTTCAGGGAAAAGCCCCACACCGTTTTCGTCAACCACGGCGATCCCGATGCCGTTGAGGATTATGCCGCCTGCCTGAGAGATGAGTATGGCTACAATGTGCTGGCTCCCTATTCCGGCACCAGCTTTGATATGCTCTCCGGTGAGGTCATCGAGCTGACTCAGGGCGTTCCCATTGCAAAGAAGGCTCCCAGAGATGCCCGCGCCATGTCTGCCTTCGACAATCTGCTCACTGCCGCCTATGCTCTTGTGGATGTCTGCAAGGCCTGCAGGGGTATACCCAACAAGGAGCTTGGCAAATTCGCAGGGGAGATCCGCTCCCTTGCCGCCAAGTGGCAGACATGGGCCAGCCGAAAATAAGCTTTGGAGACGTAGGGCGCGATGCCCACATCGCGCCGCGGCGGGCTGAGGTCAGCCCGCCCTACGAAAGATATGTTAAGTAAATAAACCCACGGAGGACAAAAATATACATGAAATTTTCTGAGATGAAGTACACCCGCCCGGACGCCGAGGCTGTCAAGGCGAAAATCACAGAGCTTACCCAGCGTCTGGCTGAGGCAAAGAGCTATGAAGAGGCCAGAGCCGTCTTTCTTGAGATGGACAATGAAAAGCGCCATTTTATGACTGCGGGTGAGCTTGCCAACATCCGCCACATGATAGACACACGGGATGAGTTCTATGACGGCGAGACCCAGTTCCTGAACCGCATAGGACCCGAGGTTCAGGAGCCTATGCAGGCATTCAGCCTTGAGCTGATAAAGAGCCCCTTCAGAGCCGAGTTTGAAAAGGAATACGGCTCCATCATGTTCCTGAACACGGAGATCGCCCTGAAAACCTTCTCCCCCGAGATCATCCCCTATCTGCAGGAGGAGGCCCAGCTCCAGCAGGACTATGATAAGCTCATAGCCTCCGCCAAGGTCTCCTTCGAGGGCGGCGAGTACACTCTCAGTCAGCTCGCTCCCTTCAAGACAGACCCCAACGATGAGCGCAGACTGGCCGCATGGAAGGCAGACGGAGCATGGTTCAAGGAGAATCAGGCTGAGCTTGATGAGATATACGATAAGCTTGTCCACCTCCGGGACAAAATGGGCAAGGCTCTTGGCTACCCCGATTTCACCCAGCTGGGCTATTACCGCATGAACCGCAACTGCTACGGCAAGGAGGACATCGAGGCCTTCCGCGAGGCAGTGCGCAAATATGTGGTGCCTGTTGCCGAGGAGATATATAAGCATCAGGCCATGCGCCTTGGCAAGAGCTATCCCCTCAGCTTTGCCGATGCCGCTCTGGAATTCCGCTCCGGAAATCCAAGACCTATTGGCTCTGCCGAGGACATTCTGGCTCAGGGCAGGAAGTTCTACGAGGAGCTGTCTCCCGAAACCGGCGAGTTCTTCAACCATATGCTGGATAATGAGCTTATGGACGTGCTTTCCACCGAAGGCAAGGCTCAGGGCGGCTTCTGCACAGCCATACCCGACTATGAGGCTCCCTTCATTTTCGCCAACTTCAACGGCACTCAGGGGGATGTGGAGGTGGTCACCCATGAGGCCGGCCACGCCTTCTCCGTGTGGGTGAACAAGGACATTATCCCCATGGACATCGTGTTCCCCACCACCGAGGCCTGCGAGGTCCACTCCATGAGTATGGAGTTCATGTCCTGGCCCTGGGCAGAGGGCTTCTTTGGCAAGGATACCCGCAAGTTCCTGTTCAGCCATCTCTCCGGAGCCATTTGCTTCATCCCCTACGGCACCATGGTTGACCACTTCCAGCACATTGTCTATGAAAAGCCCGGGATGAGTCCCGCTGAGCGTCACGCTGTGTGGAAGAAGCTTCTGGGCGTATATATGCCATGGATGAAGCTGGACGGCGACATCCCCTTCTACTCCGACGGTGAGGCATGGCAGAAGCAGCTGCATATCTACGATGTGCCCTTCTACTATATCGACTACTGCCTGGCACAGACCATGGCTCTGCAGTTCTGGGCTATGATACAGCATGATCCCAAGGCCGCATGGGACAAGTATATGAAGTACACCTCCTTCGGCGGTTCCCGAACCTTCACCGAGCTCATTGAAGCTGCCGGTCTCAAGAGCCCCTTCGGCGATGATGCTCTCCGCAGCGTCTGTGCCGAGGCCAAGGAGTGGCTTGAAAATTTCTCCCTTGAGGGCATAGTATAAATACTCATAGAAGTCGGATCGTAGCCATGTCGTTCTGTGAGCCAAGGAGTTGTTTCATACATTTGT
>JAZNZM010000085.1:0-11116 GCA_045594965.1 Oscillospiraceae bacterium
AGATTACTCCCGACGGTATCATCGACCGCATGATGAGCTACGACGAATATATGAATATCTATAAAAACGAAGAATAAACACAAAAAGGACACCGGCAGGTGTCCTTTTTGTGTGAGACTGTCGAAAAATCTATGCTGCGCAGAAAAGAAATAGAGCAGCGGGGGATTATTAAGGGGGCAAAGGCCCCTCTTAATGATTAAATCATAAGTTTTTGAACTTTTTGAAGTTCAAAAACTCGTTTCAGCTTGTCAAAAAGACTTTTTTGCCAAGCTGAAGGCCGTGTACCTGCAAGCAGGTACACGGCCTTATGGGTTACGCCGGGTTTTAGGAGTGTGTATTAGGAGAGAGGATAAATCACTTAAATTATATCTTGGTGTTTCCGGTTCTGGCTATAACCTCATCCTGAAGGCCGGGAGTCAGCTGGACAAAATATGTGCTGTATCCGGCAACGCGGACCATGAGATCCTTGTGCTCATCGGGATGTACCTTGGCTTCCTTCAGAGTTTCCTGATCGGCCACGATGAACTGGACATGCTTGCCGCCGTTGGCGAAATAAATCTTGATGGCAGTTGCCAGCTTCATCTTGTCGGCATCGGTGGCAATGGCAGAGGGAGAGAACTTCATGTTCAGAAGCATTGCCTGGAACTCATCCTGAGGTATCTTCATTGCGCTTCCGAATACCGCCAGGGGGCCTTCATGGTCGAAGCCGGCCATGGGAGATGCGCAGGCATCAGCCAGAATATCGCCCTTGCAGCGGCCGTCGGGCATAGCACCGCAGAGAGCACCGCCGGGCTGATGGCTTGTGACGGAAATGGCGGAGCAGCGGAAGTGGCCGCCCAGAGCAGAGGGAGTTGCATTGGCAACATCCACCCACCAGCGGTAGCATTCTCTTACCATATCGTCGGCTTCCTCGTCACCGTTGCCGTAGTGCTCAAGCTCGAGGCACTTCTGGTGGAGGTCCTCATAGCCAACCCAGTTGGCATCCATGGCCTTCTTCATCTCAGGCAGAGTGCAGACCTTCTCTTCGAAGCAGAGCTTCTTTATAGCATAGAGGCACTGTGCCAGATTGACCATGCCAACGGGGTTAAGGAGCTGATTGGACTCGAAGGGGTACTCCTGAGCATAGCAGTCAAAGCCTGACTCTATGCCCTTGTACATGAATGCGGCACGGAAGGGATCAGGGAGGAGATCCTTGAACACGGCGCTTTCTATGTTCAGCTTCTCAGCTGCAGTCTGGACGAAGTATTCATACTCGGGTTTGAAGTCATCCATAAACTGCTGGAAGCTCTCGTATTTGCTCAGGTCACCCACTATCTTGTGGCCAACCTGCTCATCAATATTCTTGTCCCAGCCGTCATTCATGAAGATGTCCAGCATAAGGGGGCAGACGAACATTGTGATGCCCATGGTGCGGGTGCGGTACTGAACGTTGCCGTCAATGCAGCCGGTCATGCAGTAGTCGCGGGCAACCTCAATGGGAAGTCCGTCGTTGGGGTCATGTACCTGGGTGAAGTAATCGATATAGCTCTTGTCGCCGACGAAGGCGGGCATGGAGCAGCCTTCGGCCTGACACTTGAGAGCCAGCAGCATAACATCGTCGGGAGTGCCGTCATGCACACGGAGGGTGACGGTGTGGTGGGGGGTGCGCACATCCATAACTGCCTGGAGGATAAGACGGGTAAGCTCGTTGCTGGCATCACTGCCGTCGGGCTTTACGCCGCCGATGGTCATGTTCATCCAGCGGGCGCCGCCGGAGGTGCGCTTGCGGATCTCGCGTCCGGACTGCTGGTTCATTTCCATGCAGCGGATACGGAGCATGCCAAGAAGCTCGAGAACCTCTTCATCGGTGATGCGTCCTGCCTCTATGTCGGCCTTATAGAAGGGATACATGTACTGGTCGAAGCGTCCTATGGTGGGAGTAGGTGCGGGGTTGACCATCATGAACATGAACCAGAAGCACTGCATTGCCTCACGGAAGGTGCGTGCGGGATAGGCGGGAACACGGGCGCAGATTTCGCTTATCTCAAGAAGCTCTGCCTTGCGCTTTTCATTCTGTTCGGTCTCAGCCATCTCTTTGGCCAGCTTGGAGAAGCGCGCTGCATAGTTTACAAGACCCTGCAGAGAGAGCTTCATTGCCTGAAGAGTGATGCCGCGTTCAAAGCTGCGCTTATCAAAATAACGGTTGTTCTGGATCTCTCTGTCGCATTCCTCGATCATTGCGGCAAGACCCTTATTGAGAGCCATACCGTAGTCAATGCAGAGGAGCATCCAGCCGGGACCGTTGCCCAGACCGGAGCAGGCAGCGCCGCCGCCAACACGGTTGCCCAGCTTCTTGTCCTTCTTCCAGGGAGCAAGCATCATACCGCTGCGGGCAAAGACATCCAGTCTGTCATTTTCTGCAATTATCAGGTTTGCACCCTGATACATACCGAAGGGATGGAACATCTCGTTGATTTTGAGCATTTCCTCCTGGTCTTCGATGGAGAAATCAAAGCCGTCCTCGCGGAGGTATTCGCACTCTTCCTTGCTCCATTTGCCCAGACCTGCCTCGATTTCGAGACCCCAGGGCTTGCTTGCGGGATTGCCCACAAACAGCTCGTCATCCCCGATGAAAATGGGGAACTGCTCAAGGACATTCTTCAGTGTCTGTCCTCTGCGCAGAATTGCGGGATAACCGGCACACTCGGATTCGGTTTTGGTGATTATTTTGAACTTCTCAATACCAATATGCTGATAATTGGTCTTGATCTGGCTGTACATGCGCTGAAGGCGTTCAGTCATAGAGATACTTCCTTTCTTGAGGGAACAGGTATGGACGGATCATACGGCCGGGTCTACGGCAGGGAAAGGGAGGGCCCACTCCGCTTTCCCTGCCACCCTATGTGTGAGAGTCAGATTGCTTATCAAGTCTTTTATGCTTCTCTTAGAAGAAGATCTTGTCCACGAGCTGCCATACACCCAGGCAGGAGACAAGAGCCATGGCGACCATAACGATGACGGCTGCCAGCCACTGCTTCTTGAAGATGAATGCACGCTGCTCGTCGTTTGCACCGATCTGGTGGAGAGAGCCGCCCATGGATACGGGGGAAAGACCGGTTGCGTTGCAGCCGCAGATGATGCAGGCCACGATGGTTGCGGGGTGGATGCCGGCGGCCTCACCCAGAACAACAGCCATGGGAGCGAAGAGAGGAACGATAGCAAACATGTTGGATGCGAAGGAAAGAAGTGCGCTGATGATGAGAATTGCTGCGGGGATGAAGTAGCCGGGGATGGCGTCGGTGAGGAGGCCTGCCAGCATGTCGGTGATGCCGAGATCCTTTGCGCAGTTGACGATCATGCAGCAGCCTGCAATGTTAACAAGACTGGTCCAGGGGATCTTGTTCTTGAAGATATCCTTGCTGTCGCCGATCTTGGCAAAGTGGAACACCAGAATACCGATAAGGCAGTTCTGCTTGAGAGCCAGGTGGGTGCTCATCCAGCCGGTTACGGGGTTGGGAGCGATAAGAGTCTGGACGAGAACGGGGATCATGGTGAGGAGAACGACGATAACAACAACTACGAATGCGAACTTCTGCTCCTTGGTGAAGGGCTTGGGCTGCTCGGAGAGATAAGCATTGATTCTTTCCTTATCAAGCTTGTTGCCCTTGAGGATGAAGTAAGCAACCACGAATACGATGGTGAAGAAAATTGCCAGGAACATGAGAGACTGGTAGCTGCTCATGAAGGAAGCGGTCTCGCCGATCTCAGCCTCGGCAAGGGAGCGTACAGAGCTGCCGCCGGAAGTCCAGAAGCCGATACCGGTGAGGCAGGTACCTGCATAGGTGGTGATAACAGCCAGCAGAGGATTGAGGCCGGCATAGTTTACGATTGCGAATGCGATGGGAGAGAGGAGCAGAGGAGCAACCTCAGCACCGCCCAGACCGCCAACAATGGCGGCGCTGATAAACAGTGCAAAGGGTACTATTGCGGTTTTGCCCTTGCTGGCGTGCATGATGCGCTCAACAACGCCGCCGAAAAGGCCGGTCTGCTGCACATAGCAGAAGAAAGCACTTGCAATGAACAGGGTAATAATGGTATTGGTGGGGAAGTAGCCAACAACGGTCATGGGGTTGCCGCCTGCTACCCAACCGGTGAGAACGAAAGCGAAGAGGAGGCCGAGAAGGCCAATGCTCATCTTAACCTTGTCGCTGAGGATTATCATCAGCGCAAAGAAGACCACAAACAGTATAACAGCTACAACGGGTGACATTACACATTCTCCTTTTTATCTTTTCTTTGGGCCTGTTTTTCTTTTTCTTTTGCCTCGTATGTCCGTCTGAATTTATTGATTGCTGATTTCAGGGTAATACGCAGTTTTTAGGATCCTTGAAGAAGTCCTCCCTTGCAGCGAGGGCCTTCTCAACGGCCTCACGAAGGCCTGGTACGGTGGAATTGCCAAGGGGGAACACACAGCCGCCCCGGCAGATATTGTCTATGCGCTCTGCGGTGAGGCGGTCAACCTCCTCCTGACTTACATTGGGGAGTCTCACGGGCAGTGTGTCCATACAGCCAAAGAAGGTCATTCTGTCGCCAAATTCATGGACCAGTCTCTCGATATCGTTTACAGCCTGGCAGGAGGACCAGTGTTCAACGCCTATCTTCACCATCTCGGGTACCAGAGCCTCTACCTTGCCGCAGGAGTGGATCTGGATATGTATGCCCTTGTCCTTGCAGTGCTTGCAAACACGGGCAATAGGCTCGGCCAGCAGCTCCTTCCACATATCCACGGACATGAAGGTGTTTATCTGGGTCCCCCAGTCATCATGGAAGTCGATAAGGTCTATGGGATAAACCTCCGCAAGACGGTCAATAAGCTCTATTTTGTAGTCGATGACCGCATTGAAGAATTCCTTGCAGGCTTCCGGTTCGTCGTACATGGATATGAGAGCGGCCTCGCAGCCCATGCAGTCCAGAAGTCTCTCAAAGGGTCCCGTCTGGATACAGACCTGATTGAGCTTGTTGGGGTCATACATGGGGCCGTTCAGATCAGCCTCGGCTGCAGCCTTGAAGTCCATGGCAGCCAGGTCGGGGAATTTTACCTGCTCCCGCCACTTCGTTATATCGGTCATCACCGGAGGATAATCCGGGTCCACCATCGGTGCCCTGCTGGAGGGCTCATAGCGCCACTGAACTCCAAACCAGTCCAGACCGCTTCCGCCCATTGGATACTGAGGGGAGGCAGGGCCCTTCTCCTTTATGAAAAAGCCGCCCAGCATATTGCAGTCTTTAATGAGATAAACGATACGCTCCGGAACTTTATGCTCGAGTGCGAGAAGAGCATTCTCGCGAGGTGTAAGTTTCATAGCAGCAACAGTCCTTTCTTCCTTTGGGGGACAAATTATCATGTATACAGAATACCAGTTTCCAAGCTACAACTGGTAGCACCTATTTTTTTGCCGCATACAAACGAACTGTTTATACAAAAACCAAAAATGCAGCGGGCACAAACTGTTTGTTTGCGCCCGCTGCATTTTTGCCGCATTTATTCGTATTTGACTCCTATTCCCATGGTATTGCGGAAATAGCTTATCATATAGTCTATGTATTCTCTTATTTCACGGCTCATGCCGCTGTTTTTCTTGATGAACAGGGAGTTTGCAACATTGAATTCCGGCTCCACGGGAATTGCCCTTGCATTTGAGCAGAATTTCATAACCGCCTTGTAGTAGTCCCGTCTCAGCAGTATTGCGGCAGCGTTGCTGTCCACCATGTTTGCTATAAGGTTATTCTCCGTGGTGTAAAGAGCCACGTCCGGAGTGAAGCCGTGATCTATGCTGACAGCCTTCATCATGCTGGAAAATGGGTCAGTCTCCCCGGCGGTAACATATCTGAGGCCGCTGAGTTCCTCCCATCCCACGCTCTCTTTGCCGGACAGGGGATGATCGGCGGATATCAGAAGCAGCAGCGGGCTATAGTCGCTCACATATAAATACTTAAGGTCGGGATGCTCCCGCCAGTGGAACATCCAGCCCACATCCACCTTGCCCTCTCTCACCGCCTCCAGAAGCTCGGTGCTGGAAGAAAAAATCTCAGAGCTCAGCTCGATATTGGCATTGGGATGCTCCTCCATATAGACCCGCTTGCAGATATCCACGCCGTAGAAGAACTTCTGTCTGCCAAGCATGCCTATGCGAAGGCGCTGCTTTTGCTGGTTTCTGTGTTCCTCGGCAATGGCGTCCAGCTTTTTCACCTCGCGCTCAACCACAAGAGCCTGCTCATAATAGAGCTTGCCCACCTCCGTGGGAACAACACCGGTCTGGGTGCGCTCAAGAAGCTTCACGCCAAGAAGAGTTTCAAGGCGCTGTATTCCCTTGCCTATTCCCTGAGCAGATACGAAAAGCTGCTTTGAAGCGCTTTGTATGCTGCCGTATTCACAGGCCGCTATAAAATATCTCAGGTATTCCAGAGTCATTCCAAAAGCCCCCTAGCCTGTTATTTGAGATACAATCCTATTTTATAGTTATATCATAGCGTTTTTCCCTTAGCAAGACAAGATTTGCCCCGGAGTTCCCTTTTTTATAGGAAAACCCCGGAGCAATTCCTTTATCTGTCAATAAATTACTTTTTGTTGAAAAACAGCCGAAATTGCTGATTTTCAAAGCCTGTCACAAGCTATATATTCTGCTCTGTGCGGGCAATAAGCTCGTTCTGAATGGCCTCTGTAAGCTGGGTATAGTATGCGCTGTAGCCTGCCACGCGGACTATGAGGTCGCGGTATTTCTCCTTGTCCACCTTGGCCTCTTTGAGGGTTTTTGAATCCACTACGTTATACTGAACATGCTTGCCGCCATTGGTGAGATAGGTCTTGGTTGCAGCGGCCAGCTTCATAAGATCCTCGTCGGTTTTGAGAGAGCCGGGAGAGAACTTCATATTCATGAGCGTTGCCATGTAGCGGTCCTGAGGAAGCTTCATGGCGCTCTGGAACACAGCGAGAGGGCCGTTCAGGTCATAGCCCTGTCTGGGAGAGGTGGAGCCGTCGGCAAAGGTGTCTCCGTCAAAGCGACCGTCGGGTGTTGCGGTGCAGCTGGCTCCGCCGGGAGCGTGGGCGGTGATGGATATGGCAGAGGCCACCATCTTGTCGCCCCAGAGGGTTGTGTTCTCGTGGATGATATCGCACATATCGTTCCACACCTTGGCGGCCACAGCATCGGTATACTCATCGTTATTGCCATACTTGGGGAAGGCATCGCAGAGTTTCTGGAGATCCTCAAATCCCTCCCAGTTGGATTTCAGAGCCTGCTTCATAACGGCAGGGCTTACAAGGCCGTCCTCAAAGACCAGCTTCTTCAGCACAGCCATGGAATCGCAAAGGCTCTCCATACCCACAACATTTATACCGGAGCTGTTGTTTTCAAAGAGCATACGGCGGCTGTTGCACTCAATAGGCTCTTCCCATACGCCTTCCATAAATGCGCTTACAACCACATCGGGGCACCAGCGGCGCTGGTATTCATACTTGATGCAGAAATACTCCGTCATTCTGGCGGTGAGGTAGCGCAGCTGCTCCAGATAGTTTTTCTCATAGAATTCCTCAAAGGAGCTGCAGTCCTCAAACTTCACAGTTGGCTCCACACCCACAAGGGCGCCGTTATGGGGATCATGGCCGTTATGAATGGCGGTCTCCAGCACAAGGGGAGTTATAAACATGCAGAAGGCGAGGTTGCGGCTTCGTCCGGGCAGATGGGCATCCAGACAGCCGGCAATGGCAAAGTTTCTGGCCTCTCTGATATCGCAGCCCTCGTTGGTAAAGAACTTTATGTAGTTATCCTCGGACACGAAGGCCGGCATGCCTATGCCCGTGCGCACCACCTCAAGGGCCAGCTTCATAAGGTCATCGGGAGTATCCTTGCTGACACGGAGGGTCACTGTGGGATGAGGAGTCTGGGTATCCTTGGCAGCCTCAAGCATAAGATAGGTTATCTCATTATTGGAGGGATTGCCGTCCTGGTCGCAGCCGCCGATTACAAAGTTATGCCAGCGCGCCATGCCTGCCCATTTACTGCGCTGTTTGGCGCCGCCGAAAACAAAGCCGTACTGCATTATCTTGATGCGCAGAGCCTCAATGGTCTCAAGAGCTTCCTCTCTTGTGATGCGCCCTGCCTCAAGGTCAGCCTTGTAGTAGGGATAGGTATACTGGTCGAAGCGTCCGCCGGCACAGGTGCCGGTTATGGTCATTACCCAGAAAAAGAAGAAGGACTGAACCGCCTCACGGAAGGTGCGTGCAGGATGTTCGGGCACCCAGCGGCAGGTCTCCGCTATCTCAAGAAGCTCTGCCTTTCTCTTTTCGTCCTTTTCTTCTCCTGCCAGTCTCTCTGCCTCATCCGCATAGCGGTGGGCACAGCGGATCAGGGCAGGAAAAACCTCAAGGCAGGCATAGTAGAAGTCGGCCCTGTCTATGTCTTCTCTTGTACGGAAGCGCATATCAATGAGTCCCTGCTTTGCTCTCTCAATAACAACGCCAACGCCCTCGTTTATCCACTTGGCAAAATCGTTGACCCATAGAGTCTCGGTGCCGTTGTCAAAGCCCCAGCCGCAGCCTGCATAGCCGTTGCCGATACCGGTGACCTTGCTCTTCCATCCGGGGCACTGGAAGCCTCGCTGCATAAAGGGCCAGAGGCGCTCATCGTTGAAATATCGTCCCATCCATGCATTCATGCCGTAGCCCTTGTTGAGCAGCTTCTTGTTCATTTCTCTGAGGAAGTCCCTGTCGGAATCGCTGACCTCCACGAGACCGTCGGCGATAAGCTCATCAAGCTCCTCATCTGTCCATTGGGGGCGGTCGTTCATAACCTCCATACCCATGGGCTTTGCTGCGATATTGCCAACCACCAGTTCTCCGTCGGCTATATACACGGTCTTCTGGTCCAGATAGTCCCTGATGGCTATGGCTCTTCTGATTATCATGGGGTCTCCGGCATGGTCGCTGTAGGCCTTGTCCATTATTCTGGCGCGTTCAAAGCAGAAGGTATACTTATCCACCTTCAGTGCTTCCTTCATTTTCTGTATTCTTTCTGTCATAAATTGCCACCTCCGATATAATTCTGTTCCTGTTCAACCAACATATTCAGCTTATCACCCTTTCAAGCCATGAAAAAGCAACAGATTATTTGTATACACTCAATAAAAAGTTTGTACCGCAAAAAACCGTTTGTTTGTAGATAAAAAACCAATTGTTGCTGTACCTTGAGCCTTCCCGATGGTATATTGATAAAAAAAGGAGGAATGCTTCTTGACAGAAAACTACAGAGAGCTTCGCGCTCCCATTTTCAATATTCAGACCTATTCCATACATGACGGCCCCGGCATAAGAGTAACCGTGTTTATCAAGGGCTGTCCCCTGCGCTGCCTGTGGTGCGCAAACCCCGAATCCAATCTGGCCACCCCCCAACTTATGTGCTATGCCAATAAATGCACGGGCTGCGGAGCCTGCCTGAAGGCCTGCCCCATGAATGCCATAAGTATCGGGGAGAAAAACGGCAAGGTAGTGGCGCTCACCGACAGAACGCTCTGCGTAAACTGCGGCAAGTGTGTGGACGCCTGTCCCGCCGGTGCCCGCGAGATCGCAGGAGAGGAAAAAACCGTTTCCGAGGTCCTGAAGAAGGTGTTGAGAGACAGACTTTTCATGGAGGCCTCCGGAGGCGGTATGACCGTAAGCGGCGGCGAGCCTCTTATGCACCCGGACTTTACCGAGGCCCTTCTGAGAGCTGCAAAGGAAGAGGGTCTGCATACCGCCGTGGAATCCTGCTCCTTCGCCTCCCGCGAAACCGTGGACAGAGTGTTCAAATATGTGGATCTGGGCCTTCTGGACATAAAGCACATGGATTCCGAGACCCACAGAAAGCTCACCGGTGTGCCCAACGAGCCTATTCTTGAAAACATAAAGCACATACATAATGAGCTTGGCGTTCCAATAATGATAAGCCTTCCCACCATCCCCGGCTATAACGACAGCCCGGAAAACATTGCCGCCACCGCCCGTTTTGTGGCGGAGGAACTGGGCAATGATGTGAAAATACGCCTTCTCCCCTACCACCGTCTCGGGGAAAGCAAGAACGAAAGTCTGGGCAAGGAAATGGATATGTCCATTGAGGTGCCCGGTGATGAGCATATGAACAAGCTCAAGGCCATTGTGGAGTCCTTCGGAGTGGCGGCTCAGATAGGCGGATAAGCTTAGGAAACTCTCCCCTTCCCTGCACCGCTTTTTCATTGGCTTTGCTGCCCGAATACATAAACCCCTGTGCGGACTTTTTCTCTTCCGCACAGGGGTTGTTTTGCCTTTTATGCTGTTTTATATACTTATGACGCCAAGGGTTACAAGGCTTACGATTACGGCAGCAATAAGTACGCCGAAGAAAATTGCGGGCAGGGATTTTTTGAGACGAAGATTCATTATAGCCGCAATAAGGGCACCGGTCCATGCTCCCGTTCCCGGAAGAGGTATTGCAACAAGGATCAGCAGACCCCAGAAGCGGTATTTTTTCACAACACCCATCTTCTTTTCGGCCCTTGTCTCCAGAGCTGTTACAAAGCGGTCAAGTCTTGGCAGAGTTTGTCTCATCCACTCAAAAACCTTGCGTGTGAAAAGGATGAGAAAGGGCACAGGCAGCAGATTGCCGATCACGGACGCAATCACCGCAAGAGGCAGATTGAGACCCATGCCTACGCCAAAGGGTATGCCCCCGCGAAGCTCCACCACAGGCAGCATACTCACAAGAACCGTAAGTACAAATTCGCCGCTTATACTGTTATTCAGCCATTCAATAATATCCATTGCTTGTTCTCCGGGGAATAGCGTTTGCTCCGATTGATACCCGCATTATATCAAAACTGCCGGAAAAAGCAAGTGCCTCCCATTTTGGCTGTAAAAAACTGATTACACCCCTTCCCTCAGTATTTACAGCAAGAGTCCTCCCCTCTGTGATATAGTTTATTGTAGAGATAATATATCCCCACAAGGAGGACTGAGCATGGCTTCCGATTACAAACACGTTTTTTCACCCCTGCGTATCAAGGGTGTGGAGTTCAAAAACCGCATTGAAAGCGCTCCCATGTCTCCCAAGCTCACAGACGCAGGAGG
>JAZNZM010000086.1:0-2319 GCA_045594965.1 Oscillospiraceae bacterium
ACTGTTACCCACATTTGGTGGAAAACGATTCATTCAGATTATCTCAGTCAGTATCTTTATAAACAGCAGCGCCAGCACAACGAAGATCATGCCTCTTATGCGTTTGCTGCCGCCCTTTATGGCGTAGCGTGCGCCCAGATAATTGCCCAGCACATTGCAGAGAGCCGCAGGGATAACTATTGCCCAGTACACATAGCCGTTGAGTATCCACACCACGGCGGAGGCGATGTTGCTTGCCAGATTGCCCACCTTGGCGCAGCCGGAACTTGTCAGCAGATCCATGCCCATAACAGCGGTGAAAGCCATTATCATGAATGTGCCTGTGCCGGGACCAACCATGCCGTCATAGCAGCCGATGAAAAGTCCGATAAGAGCACAGAGTATATACTCAGTGGATTTTTTGTAATCTCTGGGCTTTATGGCGTCCTCGCGGCCGAAATCCTTCTTCACGGTGAGGAGGACTGCCGCCACGGGAAGGGCACATAGAATTATTATTTTAAGCACCCTCTCACTGAGAAAAACCGCGGTCTCGGTGCCGATAGCGGAGCCAAGCAGGGCGAAAAGGGCGGCAATAATGGCAAAACGCAGATTTATCTTGCCGCTTTTTATGTATTTTCCGGCTGCCACACTGGTGCCGATGGAGTTTACCACCTTGTTTGTGCCTGAGGCAATGTGGGCGGGTATGCCGCAGAAGAGATAGGCGGGGAGACTTATAAGACCGCCGCCGCCGGCCACGGAATCCACAAAGCCCGCCAGAAATACAAGGGGGCAGACGATAAGCAGGGTTTTGATAATTTCGGGCATGGTTATTTTCTCCAAAAATCTATGAATGGATTTATTCTAATTTAACGATATCCTTATGTCAAGGAATTTGGAACTTTTTTACGGAAACATCGTCTAATGAGGTAAAAGGGGGAGGAACCATGAAGAAAGCGATCATAGCTCTTACTTTTTTTCTTATTCTTTGCGGCTGCGGCAGGCCAGAGACGGAAATTGAAACTGAGCCTGTAAGCTCCCCGGATTTGGAAACTGTGCCTGTGCCCACAGCTGCTCCGGATTTTGGAGTGCAGGAATACTTCACGGCGGAGGAAATGGAGTATGAACTGCAGTTCGTGGAATACAAGGATGAATATCTGGGTCTGCTGGGTTTTCAGATGTTTCTGCCTGCGGATTGGCACTACGGCATAGTGGAATGCATTCCCGAAGCAGGTGAGCGTGGCATAGATTTTTGGCCGGACGGAAGCGGAGGAGAGGTTCTGAGCCTTCGCTATTACCCAGAACCCTTCGGTGTATGCGGCACAGGTCTTGTGGAGGCGGAAGGGGAGCTTCCCGGCACAGGCAGGCTTCGGGTTGGATATTATGACGGACGGGACTACCCCTCCTTTATAAGCTTTTATGACAGCCCCGGAGGCTGGGTGCTTTTGAACAGTATGGGGGAGGGCTGGAATGCCCATTGGCCTGAGATAGAAAAAATACTGGGTTCCCTTGTGCTTGACCCCGGCGTTGTGAGGATGAGCTATGTGGATGAAATCGCCGCGCAGTATGAGGAGCTCAGCTATGATTATCTCCGCAGGAGCTTTGATATCCACTCAGGCAAGATCACCGTGGACTTCTGCCGGATGGGAGGAGAGGTCGTATACACAATTGTCATTTCCTCCATGGGCGGAGTTCTGGAAGACGGAGAATAAATGGAGAATAAAAAAACAAGTCGTTCAGAAACCTTATCTGAACGACTTGTTTTCGTAATGGTAAATTTTGTCCGCAAAGAACCTTGCTTCCGTTTCATCGTGAGTCACAAGGATAAGTGTTTTGTCTCTCGCGGATTCCTTAATAAGCTCTGCCACGGATGCTGCTGTCTCAGCGTCCATACCCTTCATGGGTTCGTCCAACAGCAGCACATCTCCGCCGTAGGCCAGAGCCCGGGCTATGTTCACTCTCTGCTGCATTCCTCCTGACAGCTGGGATGGGAGCTTGTGGACATCCTCACAAAGCCCCACGGCTTCAAGCCATTTGGCTGCTTCCCCTTCGGTGGCGGAGCTGTCGGAAAGGACAATATTCACATTTTTCAAAGCGCTGAGCCATGGAAGCAGCCTTGGCTCCTGAAAAACGCAGGACACAGTTCCCTTTACTTTAACGCTGCCCTCTTTGGGTTTGAGAAGTCCTGCGACAGCCTCCAAAAGACTTGTTTTTCCGCAGCCGGAGGGCCCCATAAGGGCTATTTTCTCTCCCTTTTCCACATGGAGACTGAACTTCTCGATTACACGCTCTCCCCCGTAGCTGAGGGAGAGATTTTTTATATCTATCATTTTGCTGTCCCTC
>JAZNZM010000087.1:0-13476 GCA_045594965.1 Oscillospiraceae bacterium
TTGAAAAGTCTGCCGTAATCCACACGCTTGGAGGAATATCTCTGCTCCCGAAGCTCCTCGGCACTGAGCAAGCCCTTTTCCCCCAGAATGTCAAGGTCAATGAAATAGGGATTGCCCGCGGCGGTGGCAGGAGACTGATAGGGACTGTCCCCGTAGGAGGTTGGGTTCAGGGGCAGCACCTGCCAGCATTTCTGGGCGCAGGTGTCGAGAAAATCTATAAAGTCATAGGCCGACTTGCCGAATGAGCCTATGCCGTAAGGTGATGGCAGGCTGCTGACAGGCATGAGTATGCCGGCCTTATGGCGAAAGCCGAAATTCTTCATTTGTTCCATTGCAAAGGTTTCCTTTCCTTTTGTCACAGATAAATCTAACACACAGTCTAAAAAAAAACAACGGAAATCTGCACTGTGAAAACTCACAAGTTCATTAAGAACATAGCGCGGCGGGGTGTGGCGCGCCGGGGCGACGCGCCCTACGTCGGTGCGTTAAGAAAATGTGCCGGTGGCACATTTTTAGCAAGCGACCGCAGCGGCTATGCCGCGAGGAGGGAAGTCGGTGGTTGCACAGCCCGTAGAGGCGAGCATTGCTCGTCCGTCCGCGCCGATGATTTTCGGGATATAAGCCGGGATATAAGCAAAAAGTCCCGGAGGATATCCGGGACTTTTAATTTCAATATTCACTTCACTTCTGCGGCAGACTCCGCCCTTTCGCAGCGGAGCACCACGCGGGTCTGGCCGCCAATGGTGCAGGTAGCAATGCTCAAAGGCCATTCCCCTGAGCAAAGCTCCTCCCCCGCATTGGGAGGCAGGGTCTCATGGAGCACGCTGACATACTCAAAGCGTGTACCCTCCACATCGGTGAAATACACAGCACTTCCATCGGGAAGACTGTCCAGATGACCGAAATGGCAGCTGTAGTTATGACCGATTATAACCAGATCATCGTTATAGGCGCTGCCGTCGAAACGGCAGGGGGCATAATAAAGCCCTGCATAGCTCCATTCGCTCATTACCGGCAGGCTCAGATCCAAAGCCGGAATATCCAGCACACCGACATACTCCCAGCCCTGAACATTTATCACGGGCATTTCACGCTCCGGGTCCAGAATATGCTTTGGAATTTCAAGCTCCTGCTGCCCGTTCACAGTGGGCACGGAGGCTGCGATTTCCTCGGGCATGATCGCCAGTATTTCCTCCATGGCTGCCCGGCTGGCCTCCTCAGCCTTTTTTTCGCTGAATATGTTGTATCCGGTGAGGCCCAGAGCGCCCAAAAGCAGCGCCGAGCCAAGGAGCATCAAAACAATACCTTTTTTCTTAGGCTTCATAATTTCTTCTGTTTCTCACAAAACCGGCCACAAAGAGCATAAGTCCTCCAATGACCATTACAGGAACAGGCCACCAGAGCTGACCCGTCTTGGGAATATCAGGTGGGGGTGGAGGAGGGGGCGGCGGAGTATATGGCTTCGTATTGGTGACCACAAAGGTGACACCCTCCTGAGTTACAGTGACGGTATAGCCCACGGGCACTTCCTCCGCCAGGGTCCATATATGATTATCCTCCAGATCGTCCCAGACATGGCTCCATCCATTGGAGGTGGAGAGAGTGACGCTGTCATAAAGCTCACCGTTACGGAGAAGATGGACTATTACCTCATTGGGTCTGTCCTCGCCCTCGCCGTCGCGCCAGACCTTCAAAACCTCGCGTCTTATATACTCCGGCTCATGATCCGGCACTCCCTCGGCCTTGGGAGTAAGCTCCATGTCATAAACCCATACCTCCTCCGTGGAATCCCATGAAGGCAGGGCAAAAACAGATGGATTTACCGTATAGGTTTTCTTATCGTGATAATGGCTTTCCGCCTTGAGGAAGTAAAGGCCCTGCTGAAGATCTTCAAAGCTGAGCTTGCCCTGTTCATCCGTGGTCCCCTCGGCCAAAGGCTTGATGTGTTCAAGGGCAATGATGCCGCTAAGGGTGGAGCTAAGAACCTTCATGCTCTCGCCATCCAGCTTTTCAAGGCTGAGGGGCTTGCCCTCAAAATCTCCGCAAAGTTCATATTCGGAGCCGTTTTTCAGAGCGAAAAGATAAAGCTCGAATTTCGCGCCGACAATGGGGCTGTCGTCCTCGTTATCCTGATACTCCACGCTTACGGAGCAGATTTTATCTCCGTCGGCGGCAAGGGCGGAGGCGCTGAGGCAAATTATCAGCACCGCTGCAAGGAGAAGGGCCCATATTCTTTTTTTCAAGGAGCTTCTCCCCTTTCTTTTTTATCTTTTGCGGCGTTTTGGAGTTATAAGCACACCAAGAAACAGCAGTATGAGTATAGGTGCGGCCACAATGGGAGCCACGATCTGAGGCTTTATAAGAACTGCGTCGGCAGTCACACGCAGAACCCTTACTTCCTCGGGAGTTTCAACACGGTGACCTCTCACCAAAAGCCGGTGGGTGTTTACACCATAAGGAGTGCAGGTTACAAGGGTGCAGAGGTCCTTTCCCTCTTCAACCATAAGGGCCTCGGTTTCATGGGGCTCAACTATAAGAATCTGGTCCACCTGATATGTCAGAGTCTCACCCATTGTATGAAGCATAAAAACATCGCCAAGCTCCATCTCGTCAATATCCGTGAAAAGCTTCGCCGACGGCAAACCGCGGTGGCCTGAAATTACGCAATGGCTGCTCTCGCCTCCCACAGGAAGACTGCTCCATTCAATATGGCCTATTGCCACCTGAAGGACTTCCTCTCTGGTTGAGTGGTATACAGGCAGCTCAATATCCAAGTTCGGAATACTGACAAATGCCATAACGCCTGTTCCGGCCACATCCAAAAGGACCTCATACTGAGCTGCTTGTTCTTCCGTCAGTATATAAGGGTTGGTTCTGCTCAGAAGTGAAGCATTATATGTCAGTGCTTCCTGCCAAAATTCCTCATATTTATCCTCATTCATATCGGACAACTGCTGGTTGTAATCCACTATAACCTGAGACTGAACCCGTGAATTCCAATAATCCGAGACAGTCGGATACAACAACAAGGACAAGCCTATGATAAGTATTAATATCAGAAGAATTGTCATACCGTGTTTTTTCATAGGATTCTCCTTGGTGCTGCAGCGGGGAGGGAAGGATATTCCCTCCCCGCAGTCTGAGCTAAGCTCTTATGTAGATTATCCTCTCGGCAATCAGCCTTCAGAAGCAACACGCTTCTTGGCAACAAGGATTACCAGAGCGGCAAGTACGAGGACAGCGCCTGCGATGTAAAGTATAGTGGTACCCATGCCACCGGTGCTGGGCAGCTCGCTGCCGGTGCGGTTTTCAATGTTGACGGTGAGAGTGCCGTTGGTCTCGTCGCCGTCAATGTTGGGCAGAGCACTGTTCTTGAAGGTTGCTTTCAGGTCGAGAACCTTGATAGCGCCGCCTGCGCCTACATCAGGGCCGTGAGTTGCAACAATGTGGAACTCCAGATCAGCGATCTTGTGGTATCCTGCGGGAGCTTCCTTCTCAACCAGCTTGTAGTAGCCGTCATCAAGGCCCTTGAAGGAGAACACATGGTTCTTCTCGCCGCTGACGGTGAGTCTGTCAACTACAACCCACTTGCCCCAGCTGTTGGCCATGGGATGCTTGAAGTAACCGGCAGTGACCATCTGATCGTCGGACCTGCCTTCGGTATCCACAGCAACAAACTTCTCCAGTGCGAAGGTAGCGCCGGCGAGAGGATTGCCGCTGGTGTCAACCTTGTTTACGATGAAGGTATAGGTGAACACAACAGGAATGTTGGGCAGAGTCTCGCCGAAGGTGTCGCCGTAGGGGTTGTTGGAGAATACGATCTTCTGCTCGTTCTTGTTTCCGGTGCCGCCTACAATAGCGTTTTCGTTGAGCAAGCAGCTATAATTAAAGGTGAAGGTGGAGCTGTTGATATCAGAATGGTCGGTGCCTGTGGGGAAGGTCTTGAGGAAATCACCGCCGTTGTCCTTATTGGCTTCCTTATCTACACCTGCATTGGTGGTGTAACCATAAGCGGGATATACATAAAGGGTGTTGGTGGCTGTATCGATCTCATACCAGAAGTCCTTGTCTGCGGCACCCTTTACGCCAAGGGTTCTGAGAACGCCGTTAACGTACAGCTGGAAGGTATCAGGCTTGTAGGTGAGGCCTGCGGAGGCGGTATCAACGATCTTGAAGGAATAGTACTTATACTGAGTAACATCGTTGGGGAACTGACCGGTGATCTCATAGGGAACCAGATCGCCGATATCATAGTCGGCAGAAGTGTTCCATTCTTCGCCGTCCTCGTTGCCGCTGACAGGAGCCTTAATGGAGTCGTTTTCGTCGTCTACCAGCTTTTCATCATTGAGTCTGTCGGGCTTTGCGGCAATGGTAACAGCCTCGTCGCCGACGGTGTCGATCATAACAACAGAGTTGGTCTCGGTGGTGCTGCCGCTGAGGTCAGCAACATGGGCAATGAGCCAGTAGCCCTGATCCAGATCAGTGGTAGCGGATGCCCAGTAAGCATCGTGAGTGTAGGTGGCGGGATCATCCTGGATCGCGCGGTAAATTGCATTGGAGAAGTGGTTCATGTCCTCGGGAGTGGAGATTGCTGCAATGCGCTCAATGATAACATCATCAGCTTCGCCATCAGGAAATGCGGGATCGATGACCTGCAGAGCATCCACTATGATATCCTTATACTTGGGGTTGATGGTATAGGCAAACTTGCCGCTGCCAACAGAAGCATTCAGGAGCTCATAGCCCTTATACTCGTGGGTGCTTACGCCGGTGATGGTAACGGTGGTGGTGGGATCTGCTGCCATAACGCTGACGGAAAGACCGAGAAGCATTACTGCGCAAAGGATGATGCTGAGAATTCTTTTGAATTTCATGTTTACATTTTCCTTTCTGGTAATATTGTTATTTTTACTTTTTTTATTAATACGATCAGATGTTCCGGTATTCAGGAGCTGTCCCCCTTTCCGCGGCACCTTCGCAGCCTTTCAGCTGCAAGCACTGCCGCTGCACAAAGGAAGATTAGTCCAAGCAGCTGAACCGTTCCGGGTCCGCTGCCCCCGGTATTTGGCAGCTCCACAGCCCGCAGGTTTGTAATCGCAAGGCCGCTGCTGTCGTCTCTGGAATACTGAACTATATAGCCTTTTCCGTTAAGGCCAAGAATATCGCCGTGGTCGAGGGCGGATTCATACCAGATTTGGCTGCCGTCATTATCAAGCACAGCGGAATTCCACAGGTTTTGGTAAGCATCATTGTCGCTTACCTTGCTTAGCTCTCGGACAGAATACTCATAGTTTTCCAGACTGTCGTCCTTATCGGCGAGTTTTACCCTGAATACACCCTTCCAGTCCGTGGATGCATCCAAGCGCAGTACGCGTGCCCTGCCTTCGGAATCCAGCACGGGAGCATCGTCCAGATACAGCGCCACATACACAGCTTCAGAGTCATGGTAAGATGCCCCGTCGCCCCATATCTTCTCAACAGGGATATCTGCCGGGTATTCTCTCGGAGCATTAGTGAATACAGCTTCTCCGAATACACCGTTCACGGGGTCAATGTAGCTCGTGTATTTGTCTCCCTCAGAGGCATATCCGATAACATCAGCATCCGAGGTATTGCTGCCCATTTTGAAGCGGGCTGCAATGCTCTCGCCTGTTTCAAGGCTTGAGAAGCAGTTTGTGGTGTCAAGAATCCTGAGATCCTTCACCATATAATCCTCGTTATTTTCCTCTGTGACAATATAAGTGCCTCTTCGCAGAGAGCCGAACACAGCCGACGCGCTGCCGGAAGTCTGACCGGCGGGAATTGTTATGCTCAGCCGCCGGTCTCGGCTTGTGTCCTCCCCGTCTTCTTCCCTGTGGAGCAGGAAAACAAATTCACGGTCATGGCCGTCTATGGTGCCCGGAGCAAATTCTTTGCTTATCTTTATGCTGCCGGAGATAACATGCACATCGTGGGTGCTTGTTTTCTCCAAGGTTCCAAGACCCGTGTTCAATGTGGTTCCGGTGCCCACCTCGGTACCCGGTCCGTCCGGGCCGTTATGGACATTTTCTTCCGGCCTGCCCATTTCTCCAAGTCCGTAGGCAGTGTATTTGATAACAAGAGAATAGCTTTCCGCGGGTGTGTCGCAGTTTTCGCTGAGGGGGCTTCCGCCGCTCTGGCAGGCCGCCGTTGTCTCGTGAGCCTCAAAGGCGGGAGACGAGCCTTCCATGCCAGTTTTAACAAGGCTGAAGCTGAATTCACCTACGGGGCCGCGGCTGCTCTCATTATCATAGATATAGGGAATAATTATCTCCCCGCCGTCTATGAGAGTTTGCCACTGCTCGTCCGTAAGCTCTCCGCCCATGGCATAGGCCGGGGTGAACACCTCGCTGTAAAGCCCCGGAGCCTCCGCCGCGGCGTTGAGAACGTCGCCATCGCCATAGAGGATTTTGTATATACGTGTGTCTTTATAAAACTGTTTGAGACTTTCGATGGGTCCGGAAGAGTCGCTGTTAACCATATCTCCCAGATACACCGTTATCTCGCTTTCAAAGGAGTCCATATCCAGCAGATGGACGTTTACGCTGGGGCTATCCAGATATTTCTGGGAACCGAGGACTGTAACGCTGGCAGATTTATTGGTGAGAATTCCGTTGCCGCCAATGAAGTCCTCCTTGGCTTTCAGGTAGAAGCTTCCCTCCCAAAGCTGGTTGGGAGTGTAGTAAACGCGCTGAGTGGGGCTTGTATTACTGCCCCAGTTTACGCTGTATTTGCCTCCCGACTCGCTTATTCTGCCGTAGCGGCTCTGGCTCCAGACATAAGTACCCTCATAGCGGCCCTGAGAACTTATATAGTCGCCGCTGTTAAGAAGTATCCAGTCCTTGCCGCCGTAGCTGTCTATCACCTGTCGGCCGCTGGAGGCCCCGGTTCCGGCCTCCACCCAGCCTATACGCTCAAGCTGGTTTGAATATGGCGAAGTGAGTGCAACATCCAACCATTGGATATAGAAGCTGCCGTCATCCTTTCGGTGGAGCTGTCCTGCCGCGTTGGCGGCTCCGGCTGTGGTGTATTCGCCGTCAACGGTGATCCAGTCTCCCGCCTCAAGCAAGACCCAGTCCCTGCCGCTTTCGCTGAGAAGAAGCTGTCTTCCCGTGGCAGCGCCGCTTCCCGCTGGGGTCCACGCTATGGGATAAAAGCTGTCGCTTATATCGTCACGGACATCGCCGTAAAGTTCTATGCTCTCCTTGGGTCGGAAGGCATCGAATACTATTCGCTGCATATTTTCCGAAAGCTCGGAGGCGTCGTCAAGGGCGCAGTAAAAATCGTTGCCGGAGGCGATCTGCTGCAAAACCTGCTTACCGGCCTCAACGTCATCCATACCGAGACCGACAGTCATCAGCGTACTGTAGTCTCTCACCTCTGCCGCCCAGCCCTTTATCTGGCCGTAGACAGTGTCCCCTGTGGTGGTTGGAGCGTCGTTGGCAGTTCCGAGGTTTTCAAGCTCGCTGCCGCCGGATAGCACGGGAGCGCCGTCCGTTATCAGAACAGTGTAGGTATTGTTTGGGTTGCCGCTGAAATGGTCGTTTGCATTGGTAAGGTGGTTTTGATAAACATGCTTCAGAGCTATATCCTGACGGGTACCGCCCTTGGTGTTTATATCCCGGACCTCCTGAACCAGCTGGGTTATGTTGCTTGTGGTAAGCTCAAGGGGACCGAGACAATCGTTTGTCTCGTCAACTTCCTTGGTGAATTCCGTTATCATGACTCGGTTTTGGGGATTTACGTCCGCAAGCTCATAGATCATGTTTACCAGAGCGTCCTCAAGGTAATGGAGACGGTTATACTCGCCCATGGCGGTGTATATCTCAAAGCTGAGAGTTCCGCCGTTATTGTTCAGGTAGTTTCCAAGGCCGCTGCCATTGAGGGCATGGCCCAGACCGCCGCCGTTGGAACGGGTGCCGCTGGCTTCCGCGTTTTTCTGATCCTGATAGGACCTGTTCTGGGGGAAGATTGCCGTCTCGTTGGGGTCTTTATATCCCGGAGCATTATTCTGGCTGGCCTTGGCATAATAGGAAGCGTCCTGATACATCCAGGCCTGTCCGTTATACCAGACTGCCCACACCGTGGAAGTTCCGTGGGGGTCGGAAATTATGTAGTACAGCTCGTTTTTATCAAGCCCCAGAGCCTCCATATTGCTTATATTGTTCCATCCGTCAAGCCTCAGCGTTACGCTCTTGCCCGTACTCTCAAGTCCCGAGGGGAAGAGCATGGAGTTGGACTGGTCAACAACGAAAACAACGTCGATGGGATCCATCTCATATTCGCGCATCTTTGAGGCCGCTGACAGCATAACCTCATAAATGCGGTTTTCGTAGTTTTCAACCTGAGCCCTTTTGTCAGAATCCAGCTGCTCGAAGTTGTGGTTGATGAAAACACCTATGTTGGCCTCGCTTACCAGATGTCCGCCCTGAATCGTAAAGCTGCGCTGATATCTGGTGTCCCGGACATATCCGGGAGGCGTGGATATCTCCGTTATGGTATAGGTGCCGTCCGGTATACCATCCGGCAGAAGCACCTCCGGGTCATCGCCGCTGGTAACAGTGGCAAAATATCCGCTCTCGTTTCTTATCTCAAACACACAGCCCGCAAGGGCGCTTACCTTTCCTTCGCCGTTCTCGCAGAGATTGAAAAATCTGAGACGGTCAACTTCCGCACCGCCTGTTATAACGGATTCAGGATAGTGGGGATATGTGGGAACAGCAGGTTCTTCAGGCTCTGGATCCGGTTCGGGATCCGGCTCAGGATCCGGTTCGGGGTCCGGAGTGACGGAACCGGAGCTTATGCTCACGGTGTTTGTGCCGTTCCAGCCGGAGCCTCCGATCTGCACCTCTATATTGGCGCTTGCTGCCGTTATTCTGAAAACCAGAGTATGAACCGGTGAATTGGAACACCAGCCGTGGCTGCACCCGTTTGTGCCGCAGCTATAGCTCTCCGAAACAAGCTCCGCTCCGGATAGATGGTATTCCGGCGCACTATAGTTGGCTGTGTCGCTGCGCACCGTAACCGTAATGGTGTCGCCTACGGAGCAGCTGTAATTATTACCTGTAGTGAAATTTATCTTGTTGTAGGTGCTCCAGCTGTAAAAATCAAGGGTCACACTTGCCGCCGCTCTGGGGGATGCCGCCATTATGAGAGGTCCCTTGTGGGCTTCCTCCTCTGTGAGTTCATCCTCACCGGTGGAGATGTCATCCTCAATGGAAGCTTCGTCCTCGGTGGGAGCTTCGTCCTCAGTGGGAGCTTCGTCCTCGGTGGGAGCTTCGTCCTCGGTGGAAGCTTCGTCCTCGGTGGGAGCTTCGTCCTCGGTGGGAGCTTCGTCCTCGGTGGGAGCTTCGTCCTCGGTGGGAGTTTCGTCCTCGGTGGGAGTTTCGTCCTCGGCGGGAGCTTCGTCCTCAGCCTGTAGGTAGCAGCTCTCGCTGTGGGTATGTTCCTCGTAGCCGCAGGCCATGGTTTCAAACTCAGCCCAGTAACAGCCCTCAGTATGGACATGCTCCTCAAGGCCGCAGATCGGATCGCGCTCCATGGTTATTGCAGGAAGGATCAGCGCGTAAGTTGTGGCAAGAGCCACTACAAGGGACAATATTCTCTCTATTCGCCTGCGTCTTATTCTGTTTTTGCTGCGTCTGGAGAACACTCTCCAGCGTCCCTCACGTATATTCACGCCTCTCCCTCCTTTCCTTAGAATTCAGCGCTGTGCTTCAGTTTATTTTTCCGAAATCGCTCAGGGGCCAGACCCTGAGAACTATTTTGCCCACTATATACTCCGGCTCAAGACATCCCAGCACCTGATGACGGGAGTCCACGGAAGTGGCTCTGTTGTCGCCAATAACAAAGTAGAAACCGTCAGGCACCTGATAGGGCAGCTCGATATCCGCTTCGCCAAAGGACTTTTCCTTGAGGTAGGGCTCATCAAGCATCTTGTCATTTACATAGACATTGCCCTCCCCGTCAATATTCACCCAATCGCCTGACCGGGCAATGACTCTCTTTACAAGTATTCTGTTATTATAGTAAAAGGCAACTATGTCTCCGGAGTCTATCTCCCTGCCCTTCACAGCCACAACGATCTCGTCATCCTGCAGGGTGGGAGACATTGAGCCGCCGTAGATGCGCAGCACCGGCAGCAGCAGAGTTGCCACCAGAACCGCAGCGGCTGCCACAGTTATCAGGGTGAAGAGAGTGCCCCGAAGCGCTCTTCCGTAGCTGCGCCTGTCTTTTTCTCTTTTGAGTTCCTGTTCCAGCTCCTCAACGGAAAGTCTGGCATGTTCTTTATGCTTCATCTGTTTTCTCCGCGGTATAAATCATCCCGTTTTTTTCAAGGGTCTCGCGCACATAGGCCTCGGCCTTGTCCACTATCGCCCTGGCATGGGCATTTGCTTTTACTATATGCTCCCGGCAGCGCTCCTGAGTTTCCTCTTCCATCCGCTCACAGCGGGTGCGGCACTCCTCTTCGCGGCTGCGGAAGCGCTCTTCCATCTCTGCACCCGAGGCCATGAGACTTTCCCGGTACTGGCTGCAGGCAGCATCCGCCGCCTCAAAGACTCCGTTGAGCAGCAGGGCCGCCTCGGCAAGTGTGCCGCAGTTATCCATGGCAAGAGTCCGCTTTTCCAGTTTTCCCCGAAGCTCCTCTGCCTCGGACCTGAGCTTTTCATTTTCCCGGCTCAGCTCCAGCAGCATCTCCAGAAGGTCTCCCCTGCTGAGATGCTTCAAGTCCCTGTTGCTCATGTTTTTCCTCCGAAATATGCAAAAAATCATCGAATTGGCATAATAAGGCCTAGTTTGACATAATACCTCATATTGAGACATTATGCATTATAACAGCTTTACATAATATTTCAAGAGTTTTCAACATTATTTATCAAAATGTTGTGGAGTTTTTAAGCGCAAGTCACAATTGTTCCAATATATGGAGCGGTTTCCCTCCAAAAAACCAAAATGTGTCCCATTGCTCGCCCGGGTTCAGCCTCTTTTCAACAGATTATGTAAATCTCATTTACCGCATTTACATTTCGTGACCTTGGTGGTATGATTTTTCTGATGAAAATGCTTTTGGGAGGTATGGACCATGGCTCTTATACAGATGAATATTTTATCCCGCTGTCTTATGCGCACGGTACCGGTGAATGTAATACTGCCGGTGGACAAGCTTATGCCCCCGGATGCGCCCAGGCGGGAGGACAAGCCCTACAAGACTCTTTATCTGCTCCACGGCGTTTTCGGAAACTATACCGACTGGGTCTGCGGCACAAGGATACAGCGCTTTGCCGAGGAGCACGATCTTGCGGTGGTGATGCCCTCCGGGGATAACGCCTTCTATGTGGACCGGCCGGCGGGCGGCGATTTTTACGGGGAGTTTATCGGCAGGGAGCTTGTGGAGCTCACCCGGAAAATATTTCCCCTTTCCCACGATCGAGAGGACACCTTCATTGGCGGTCTCAGCATGGGAGGCTACGGCGCTATGAGAAACGGTCTGAAATACAGCGCTGCCTTCGGCTCCATCGTCTGCCTCTCCAGCGCCCTGCACATTGAGGCAATGGCCGCCGCTAAAGAGGATTGCGAGGATTTCCTGGGCTCAAAAAGCTTCGCCGAGGCCTGCTTCGGAGATCTTACAAAGCTCATAGGCAGCGACAAGGACCCCAAAGCTCTCATTAAGATGCTGAAAAAAGACGGTGCTCCCCTGCCACGCATATACATGGCCTGTGGACTGGATGATGACCTTCTGGATGTGAACAGGGACATGATCCGGTTTCTGAAAAAAGAGGGGCTCGAATGTGCCTACGAGGAAGGCCCCGGCGGCCACGACTGGGACTTCTGGGATACATATATCAAAAAGGCCATTGAATGGCTCCCCACAGAAAAAGCCCTTGCCGGAATTAACAGCGGCAATGTGAAGGGATAAAAATATGGAGCCCCCGCAGTTTTGAAAAAACTGCAGGGGCTCCCTTTGTTTTATGTAGTTTTACATACCCTCGATGAGTCTTACGGTTATTACGCCGTTTTTCACATCGGTATTCAGGATAAACTCATCTACGGCAGGGATCATAATCTCCCTCTCACCCTTGACAAGATATATATTCTGGGCAGGCATTTCCATGACATCGGCCAGAGTGCCAAGCTCGGTGCCGTCCTCAGTTACCACCTTTGCACCGATAATGTCCGCAATGAAGAAGCTGCCCTTGGGGAGCTTCACATCCTTGCGTGCAATGTGGACGGTCTTGTTTTTAAGAGCCATAGCGGTGTTCACATCATCCACGCCCTCAAGCTTCGCCAGCACAAAGCCCTTGTGGACACGGGATGCGCTTACGCGCACAGCCTCTCCATTGATATACAGGGTCTTCATCTTCCGGATAAATTCCGGAGAGTCCGCCCATGGCATTATTTTAACTTCGCCTCGAACACCGTGGGTATTCACGATTTTTCCGGCTTCAAGATATTTTTCCTTTTCCATATAAGTCACCATTTTCCGATGATTTCAAAAAATCCCCGCCATGGCGGGGATTTTTGTTAGTCGAGAACCTCGACGGATACCTTTTTGCCCTTTCTCTGGGCGACGGCCTTCATAAGGATGCGGACCTCCTTGATGATCCTGCCCTGACGGCCGATGACCTTGCCCATATCGCCGTCTGCGACGCGTACTTCGAATACGGTCTCGCTGCCGGCTTCGCGCTCGGTCACAGTAACCTCATCGGGATGATCCACGAGGTTCTGTATAATGTAGGTCAGCAGTTCTTTCATAGGGTTATTTTTCTCCTTATGCCTCAGCCTTCTTCAGCAGGGCCTTGACGGTATCGGTGGGCTGTGCGCCGTTAGCGATCCAGTACTTTGCACGCTCCATATCGATGTTGATCTCGGAAGGAGTAGCAAGGGGATTGTAGGTGCCGATTTCCTCGATGAAACGACCGTCACGGGGGAAATGAGAATCAGCAACAACAACACGGTAGAAGGGGCTCTTCTTGGCGCCCATTCTGCGCAGTCTGATCTTGACCATTTTTCTTTTCACCTCCACATTAAGAATGAATATTTGATAAATTTATGTGTGCGCCCACAGGGCACTTTACATACTTCAGAAGGGCAGACCGGGGAAACCGCCCCGTCCGGCCATGCGCTGCATGCGCTTCATTTTCTTGCCGCCCATGCTGTTCATCTGCTTCATCATCTTCTGCATGGCCTCAAACTGCTTGAGAAGACGGTTGACATCAACAACCTGAGTGCCGCTGCCGGCTGCTATGCGCTTTTTGCGGCTTGAGCCGATGATTCCGGGATCCTCCCTCTCTCTGGGGGTCATGGAAAGGATGATGGCCTCGGTTCTTGCCATGGCCTTTTCATCTATGTCCGCTCCGGCAAGGGCCTTGGCATCCATACCGGGCATCATAGCCAGCATTTCCTGCATTCCGCCCATGCCCTTTATCTGCACAAGCTGATCGTAGAAATCCTGAAGGG
>JAZNZM010000088.1:0-6184 GCA_045594965.1 Oscillospiraceae bacterium
GCTTTGCCTCATGGAAACGATCATTGCGTCCAGATCTTCCTTTGTCAGCAGATTGAATGGCGTGGACAGATCCAGATGTTTTCCGATGCAATGGAAGTGTCCGTGGTAGGTTTTGATGGTTGAATCGCTGACTCCCTTCGCAGTCTGGGAGGTTATAAAGCGGGGGATGACCTCCTCGATAGTGGAGCTTGATGTGGTCTTGATAATGCGCTTTCTTGCCATAAATCAGTGCGCCTGCCTTTCTCAAAAATGTCAGAGAAGGCAGGCACAGCAATGAGGATATATCATTTTGCGGCCTAAACACGGTGAGGGGGTGCTCGAGGGGGCGCAGCCCACCTCGAAGTCAAAATAAGTTTGCACCAGCAAAAATATCCCGCCGCGAATGCGACGGGATATTTTTACTGGTGCTCCAGCGGAGATTCGAACTCCGGACACCCTGCTTAAAAGGCAGGTGCTCTGCCGACTGAGCTACTGGGGCATATTCAATTCTTGCCAAAAAGGTGGCAGGGATGGCTGGACTCGAACCAGCGAATGAGGGAGTCAAAGTCCCTTGCCTTACCGCTTGGCTACACCCCTGTATGGGGAAAGAGAAAACCGGGATCGGGACTTTTCCCAATCCCGGCTTTTGTGGGGTGGGTAATGGGACTCGAACCCACGACACCCGGAACCACAATCCGGTGCTCTAACCAACTGAGCTACACCCACCATGAAAATGGCACGCCAGAAGGGACTCGAACCCCTGGCCTACTGCTTAGAAGGCAGTTGCTCTATCCAGCTGAGCTACTGGCGCATATCTCTTGCTGCAGTCCATTGGAAAAGCTGGAGCGGGTGAAGGGAATCGAACCCTCGTATCCAGCTTGGAAGGCTGGTGTTCTACCATTGAACTACACCCGCAAGCCTAAGAAGTTTAACATAACATTTTGCCCTTGTCAATAGGCTTCGTAGGAAAAATTTATTTAAAATAGTTTTGCGGTACTGAAAAACCGCAGAGCACAAGGCTCTGCGGTTTCAAAATCAGGTATTTTATTACTTTGCCTCGGCCTTCTGCTTTTTGATGCAGCCATTGATGATGATGAAGATAACGATGGTTGCAACTGCGGAGAGGGCGGCCATAATGAAGGTGAGGGTGTAAGCGCCGGTGGCGGCATACATTGCATTGGAGATAGCGTTGAAGAAGATGGAGCTGAGACCCAGAGCCAGCATGATAACACCGTAGTTGGCGCCGGAGTTCTTTGCGCCGAAGAAGTCGGTGCTGGTGGCGGGGTTGACAGCAGCGGGACCGCCATAGGCAAATGCGGTGACCAGAATGACCACGAAGTATGCGTATCCGCCCACAAAGATGAGGAGCAGAGCGCAGGCAGCGGTGATCACGGAGAGGATGTGCATGGTATTGATGCGGCCAAGCTTATCGGAGAGGGAGGCCATGATGAGGCGGCCGGCAGCATTGAAAAGACCGGTGAGGGAAACGCAGGTGATGGCCAGAGCGTCGGTAAGTCCGCGGCTGGTGCCCAGACCCTTGATAAGGGGAGTTACCAGATTCCATGTGCCGTTATAGAAGAAGATACCAAGGAAGAGGCACCAGAAGGGCAGGGTCTTGATTGCCTGAGAAAGGGGCATTTCCTTGGTGGCAATGCTGGTCTTCTTGGGAGCGGGAACAGGCAGGGTGGCCAGATACTCCTGAGAGGGCAGCTTCACGAAAAGGCTGGCTACAAGGCCAACTACCAGGAAAACGATGGAGAGGATGCGCAGGGTTACGCTGATGCTCATCTTGTCCAGCATACCGCCGATGATGGGGGAGAAAACAACGGTGGCGAGACCGAAGGTGGAGGTGCCCAGACCGGAGGCAAAGCCGCGGCGATGGGGGAACCACTTCTGGATGCCGGAGATAACTGCGCCGTATGTAAAGCCGCAGCCGATACCGCCAATGATGCAGTAGCAGATATAGAAGCCGATGATGCCTGCTCCCACGGGGATGAAGGAGCTGATGAGAATGCCGCCGCCAAAGAGGATCATGCCAAGGATGCAGACCTTCTTGGGGCCTATCTTGTCGTTGAGGGCGCCGCCGAAGAGGTTACCCACACAGAAAGCGAAGAGCATAAAGCTGGCGACCAGATTGACCGCGCCGTCTTCCCAGCCATAGTGGCTGATGGCGGCAGGCTTCAGCACGCTCCACACATAGAGAATACCCACGCAGAGCTGGGCAACCAGAAGTCCCACCACGGGAACTATGGGAGATTGTTTTTTAGTCATATTCTTACCTCGATTCAAATGCTTCGGATTTCACCGAACTTGTTCAGTGTATATTATCTCAAAAAGAATACGCTTTTTCAATAGTTTTGTAATCATTATTTACACATTTTGCTGTCTGCGGGCGAAATTATCTCCCTTCCGCCCTTTCCAAAGGCGGTCAAAAATGTTAATATGGATAAAAGAGTAATATTCCCCACAGGAGGAAAAAGCCATGTCCGGCACGAAACCCAGCCGCAAGCAGCAGGCAGACGCCACCAAGCGGCGCATATTCGACTGCGCCCTCGCTCTTTTGATGGAGCGCGGCTATGAAAACATCACCATTCGGGACATTGTTAATGCCGCCAATGTCTCCATAGGCTCCTTTTACCACTATTACTCCTCCAAGCTGGATGTTTTTCTGGAGACCTACTCCATTGCCGACAGCTATTTTGAGACCGTTGTGGCCTCCGAGCTTCTCGGCAAGAGCTTTGACGAGAAGTTCTCGCTGTATTTCCGCCATTACGCCATGTATTCAAGCTCCGTCACCAGCATAGCCCTCACCAAGCTGCTCTACACCTCCGACAACAAGTGCTTTGACCGCGGCAGCAGCGCAGGCATGCACCGTGTGCTCATAGAGCTTCTTGAGGAGGGTATAAAGGAAGGCTTCATTGCGGGCGTATCCTCCGCTCAGGAGCTTGCTCAGTTTTATCTCATCGCCGTCCGCGGCCTTGTGTATAACTGGTGCACCGCCGACGGAGATTATGACCTTGTGGAGGCCACCGCCCGTTTTACTGCCGCTCTGAAGCGCAGTTTTCAAGCCGAAAGGAACTGATCGCATGAAAAAAATAAGTACCTGTCCAATCTGCTCCAGACGCTGCACCGTGGAGCTTACCTTGGAAAACGGGGAGCTTTGCGCCCTCCGTCCCATGAGAGAACAGGGCTTTGAGGGCTGCAGTGCTCTCTGCTCCAAGGGTGCAAGAGGCATAGACTACCGAAACCGCCCTGACAGGCTTCTTACTCCCCTCCGCCGCACAGGACCCAGAGGCGAGGGACGCTTCGAGGCCATAAGCTGGGAGGAGGCCATCGAAGAGATTGCCCGGAGACTTACGGAGCTTCGTGAGAAGTACGGCCCGGACTCCGTGGCCTTTTTCGCAGGCTACACCAAGTGGTTCCGCCCGCTGCTCCAGCGCTTTGCTTCCTTTTTCGGCAGCGTCAACTACGGCACGGAGTCCAGCTCCTGCCACCGCTCCGCCATGATGGCCAACATCTGCGACACCGGTCTGCTGTCCCGACCCGACTGCTCCAATGCCGGAGTGATTCTTGCCACCGCCCCCCGCCGTTTCTCCCCCGATGTGAAGAGTGCGGTGAAGCGCGGTGCAAAGCTCATAGTGGCGGACAGCGGCAGCAGCCCCGAGATAGCCGCTCTGGCCACCCTGCACCTTCGTCCCCGTCCCGGAACCGACATTGCCCTTGCTTACGGCATCGCCCGGGAGCTTATAGTCTCCGGCTGCACCGACGGTGACTACATATCCCGATATGTCCACGGCTACGATGAATACAAAACCGAGGCCATGGGCTTCACACCGGAAAGGGTGGAAAGCCTCACCGGCATTGCCGCCGCTGATGTGATTGCCGCCGCCCGCATGATAGGCGAAAATCTGCCCATGAGCCTTATAGAAGGCTTCACAGGCCTTATCCACCACCGAAACGGAATGCAGGCAGTGAGGGCATGGGACGCCCTCAGCGCCATAACAGGCAGCTACGCCCGACCCGGCGGCAATATTCCCACCGCTCCCCTCCGCTTCGACGGCTACGGAGAAAGCCCTGTGCGCAGCTTTGAGCTTGCCCACCCCTTCCCCATGGACCGCAGCAAACGGATAGGCCATGAGCGCTTCCCACTGTGGACAGCCCTTCTGGACGAGTGTCAGGCCATGGACTTCCCCGAAGCCGCACAAAGGGGCGAGCTGAAGGCAATTTTTGCTCTTGGCTTCAATGCCCGTATGTTCCCCCACAGTCAGGGAATATTCAAAATGCTCTCTGGGCTTGACTTCTTCGTCGACTGCGACATCTGGCTCAGCGACAGCGCAAAGTATGCCGACATCGTCCTCCCCGCCTCAGTAAGCTACGAGCGGGAGCAGCTGGCCTTCCTCTGCCACGACAGCAAGCTCTGGCTTCAGGAGCCTGCCGTGGAGCCTCTGGGAGAATGCCGCAGCGATGACGAGATACTGTCCCTTCTCTCCCGCGCCATGAAGCTTGGCGACCCCATTCTGGAGAGCGGCAGAGAGAAATGCTGGGAGTTTATGCTTGAGGGCAGCGGCATCAGCCTTGAGCAGCTGCGCGCATCCAAAGTCCCCCTTGATATTCCCCTGCCGAAGCCTCCCAAGCCCCTTGAAGAGGGCTTCCCCACCAAAAGCGGCAGGTTCGAGCTTTGGTCCGAGGCCATAGCCCCCTTCCCGGGTCTTGACCCTCTCCCCCGCTTTGTTGAGCCTCTGGGAGATCAGGACACCGAAAGCTATCCCCTCTGCCTCATGGCGGGAGTGCGCACCGAGCGCTACAGCCACGTTCTCCACAGCCGCACCCATACCGTGCCCCCCATCCGTGCCATCAGACCGGAGGCCGCTGTGGATATCCACCCCACAGACGCGGAAAAGCTGCTGCTCTCCAAGGGAGACCGTGTGCTCCTTGAGACCGGCTGGGGTGCCATTGAGGTGGGCGTGGACATTGACGAAAACCTGCTCCCCGGCTGTGTGAATATGTACCACGGCTACGGCGAGGCCGATGTGAACGGGCTTTTCCCTGCCGACTATCTTGACCCATATTCCGGCTTCCCCGGCTATAAAGCCATAGCCTGCAGAGTGAGAAAGATATAATTCTTTCCTGCCGGGAACGGTCTTGCTGCTTTTTCGCAGGTGGAGATATGGGCAGTACTGTACATTTTGACGCCATAAAAACCACACTCCCGATTCGCAATGAATCGGGAGTGTGGTTTTCTTATTATTCTGATTTATGCTCCGAAAATGGCATCCAGACCGCCCCACTTCTCGCAGAAGAGGCCCTCGTCCATGGTCTTCAGTTCGGGGGAAACTGCCAGCTCGAAATCCACATTGGCAAGAACGTCCTTTTCAAGGTTGATGCCGGGGGCTATCTCGGTGACAGTCATTCTGCCGTCGATAAGGCGCATTACGCAGCGTTCGGTGACATAGACAACATCCTGACCGGGCTTGATATACTTGCCGGCAAAGGTGATCTGCTCAACGGCCTTGACGATCTTCTTGACCTTGCCCTCCTGAACTATGGTCAGCTTGCCGTCGCCGACTGCCAGCTTTGCCTTGCCCATGAAGGTTCCGCAGAACACAACCTTGGGAGTGGCATTGGTAATGTCGATAAAGCCGCCGGGGCCGGTGAGACGGGGACCGAACTTGCTGACGTTGACATTGCCTTCCTCGTCGCACTCGCCCATGCCGAGGCAGGTCATATCCAGACCGCCGCCGGAGATAACGTCAAAGATGGCATCGTGGCTCAGCACGGCTTCGGGGTTATAGCTGCTGCCGAAGTTGGGCAGGGCGCAGGGCACGCCGCCTATCATTCCGGACTCGCAGCACATGGTGATGCGGTCGATATAGCCTTCCTCGGCAAGGATGCTGCCCACGTCGGCGCTCATGCCAACGCCCAGATTCAGCACATAGCCCTCCTTCACCTCCGCTGCGCAGCGGCGGGCAATGACCTTGCGCTCGCTGAGAGGCAGAGAGGGAATGGCCTTCAGGGGTCTGCGTATCTGGCCGGAGAAAGCAGGCTCAAAATAGCGGCCCTCGGTCTGCCAGCAGGCCATGGGGTCCGTTGCCTCAACAACATAGTCCACCAGTATGCCGGGAATTTTTACATCCTTGGGAGGGATGGTGTCGTTCTTGGTGATATACTCAACCTGCACGATGACTATACCGCCGCTGTTGTGGGC
>JAZNZM010000089.1:0-4292 GCA_045594965.1 Oscillospiraceae bacterium
TCTGCTGCACGGTTCGATGAGTGGGTATTGCCTCCGGCGGGTGACTTTTGTTGTGGGACAAAAGGTCGGTCACCCGTAGGGGCGATTCACGAATCGCCCCTACGGCGGTAAAAGGAACATTGTCCCCTTTGCTTGCTCACGCCGCAAAAAAACTGCCCGAGGACTTCCCTTGTCGGGAGTATCCTTCGGACAGTCTTTTTTCCTTTATTTCTCCTCAAATCTCTTTTCCAGCAGCTCAACCCATGCCATAAGCGCCTCATGGTCCATGCTGCCCATGGCGCGGAGGTGAATTTCCGCTGCCTCGGGATCGGACTTTGCCATTTTGCTCATGGTCTTCTTAGGGCTGAGGAAGGGCTGGCCGCAGACATCGGAATAAACCTCAACGCTGTCGGTAAGCAGCCAGTGGCGGCAGAAAAGCCCCTCGGCATCGTCCTCGGCAGAGCGCTCCGCCATAGTGCGGCACCAGTGGAGGGAGTCGGCCACCGCCTCACGGGGCTTCAGTGGGATGGAGGCGATCTGCTGGGCTATCATGCGCTTGAGCCAGCTGCCCATGCCGTCATCATCCAGCACCACAAGTCCCTCATGGGCGGCCTCGAACTCATCAAGGGCGATCTCCCCATAGAAAATCTCACGGGGATAGATAAGCACATCCAGCTTCACGCCTTCAAAGCTCTCCCTTTCGTGGGCATAGGGACTTGTTGGACCCATGGCAATAGCCTCGAAAACGCTGTCGGGGCGAACTGCTCCCTCGGCATAGTCTCCGCTGACTATCATGGAGCTGAGACGGTATTTTTCCTTCAGATAAGCAACTATATTTTCCATAATCAATATACCTTTATCACAAAATTCCCCTGCGCCGCAGGGCAGCGTTCACCGTGTTCAGCACCTGCTTTTTGTGGCCGCTCCAGAGGGGGGCAATGAGTATGCGCTTTGGGCCGTCTCCTGTGAAACGGTGGATAACTGTTTCCCCCGGCAAAAGCTCTATGCAGTCGGCAACAAGCTCCGCGTAGTCCTCAAGCTCCATGCAGGCGAATTTACCCCTGCGGTAGTCCTCCGCCAGATCCGTGCCCTCAAGAACATGGAGCAGCTGGAGCTTCACGCCTCCCGCGCCCTTTTCTCCCACATAGCGGACGGAAGAGAGCATATCCTCCCTGCTTTCCCCGGGCAGGCCGAGAATGAGATGGACTATGGTATGTATGCCCATAGCCTTCAGGCTCTCCAGCGCACGGTCAAACTCCTCAAGAGCATAGCCCCGCCGGATATATTCCGCCGTTTTCGGGTGGATGGTCTGCAGCCCCAGCTCCACCCATACGGGCTTTATCCTGCCCAGCCGCCCCAGAAGCTCCAAAGTATCGTCGGGCAAACAGTCAGGACGGGTGGCGATGCTGAGAGCCGCAATATCCTCCCGCTCTATTACGCTCAGGAAAAGCTTTTCCAGCCTTTCCCCAGGGGCATAGGTATTGGTGAAGGCCTGAAAATAGGCTATGTAGCGGCTGCCACGGTATTTTTTGCTTATCCGTGACTTTTCCGCTTCTATCTGCTCATGTATGCCCATGGCCCTGTCCCCGGCGAAGTCGCCGCTGCCCCCTGCGGAGCAGAATATGCAGCCACGGGTATCCAGACTGCCGTCACGGTTGGGGCAGGTGAAGCCTGCATCCAGACTGAGCTTATAAAGTTTTTCCCCGAACAGCTCGAGGCAGTAGTCAGAGGTTGTTTTCATAAACACTACATACAATACAAGGCTTCCCCTCCGGGGAAGCTGTCGCCGCAAGGCGACTGATGAGGGTCTTAACGAAACTGCCGCACTTAGATCCCTCATCCGTCATTTGCTTCGCAAATGCCACCTTCCCCCGGGGGAAGGCTATTTTTACAGCACTTCTGCCTTGATGAGGTTGGTGCTGCCGGTTTTGCCCACGGGAACTCCGGAGGTGATGACAACGGTGTCGCCCTCCTTGACAACGCCCTTGGCGAGAGCCGCGTCACCGCAGCGGATGAAGATCTCATCGGTGCTGGTGAACTCACGGGAACGGAAGGCCTGTACGCCCCAGACGATGTTCAGCTGACGGCACACGGTGGGGTCGGGGCTGAGGGCCATAATGGGGCAGGCGGGGTGGAAGCGGCTTATAAGACGGGCGGTGTAGCCGCTCTGGGTGGCGGTGAGAATGGCAGCAGCGCCAAGGTCAGCGGCCATCAGGCAGCAGGTACGGGTAACCGCATCGGAAATTCCGGAGTTGGAGCTGGCGGCAAGGCCCTTCTGGAACTTCTTCCAATAGTTCATCTCACTCTCCGCCTCGGTGACTATGTCCACCATGGTGCCAAGAGCCTCGAAGGGATACTTGCCGCTGGCAGTCTCGCCGGAGAGCATCACGCAGCAGGTGCCGTCATAAACGGCATTGGCAACGTCGCTCACCTCGGCGCGGGTGGGACGGGGATTATTTATCATGGAGTCCAGCATCTGGGTTGCCACAATAACGGTTTTGCCCATCTCGCGGCATTTTTTGATCATCTTTTTCTGGATATAGGGCACCTTGGCGGCAGGGATCTCCACGCCCAGATCCCCTCGGGCCACCATGACACCGTCGCTGGCTCTGGCAATCTCCTCAAGATTATCCACGCCCTGCTGGTTCTCCACCTTGGAGATTATGCGTATGGCCTTGCCTCCGCAGCTGTCCAGACACTCTCTTATCTCCGCAACATCGGCGGCAGAGCGGACGAAGGAGGCGGCGATGTAGTCAAAGCCCTGCTCCACGGCAAAGCGCAGGTCGGCCTTGTCCCTCTCGGTGAGGGCAGGCAGCTTGATGGCGGCGCCGGGAATGTTGATGGACTTGTTGTTGCTGAGCTTTCCGCCGTTTTCCACCCGGCAGCGGATGGCAGGCCCCTCAATAGCCTCCACGCGGAGGGATATAAGGCCGTCATCCACCAGCATGGTGCTGCCCACAGTGATGTCGGCGCAGAGGCCGGGATAGGTGACGGAAACCTGAGCTGCATTGCCCTCCACCTCATCGGTGCGCAGGGTGAAAGCGTCCCCCTCCTTAAGACTGACAGGGCCATCAGCAAAGGTCTTTATACGGATCTCGGGGCCCTTGGTATCCAGAATGACGGCGGCAGAGAGGCCGGTCTCGCTCATAGCGGTGCGAAGACGCTCAAGAGTCTGAAGCTGACTTTCGTGATTGCCGTGGGAGAAATTGAAGCGGGCACCGTTCATTCCCAGTCTCAGCAGACGGGAAATGGCCTCTACAGAGTCAACGGCAGGGCCAAGAGTGCAGATAACTTTAGTTTTTCTCATATGCTTTACACCTTTTTTTGATATTTTGTGTGTTTCCTCCACGAATATACCACATACCAAATGCAATTGGAATTGTCTTTTTCTCCATAGGGAGAATTTTTTGTTTGCAAATAAAAAAGCCCCCTCACGGGGCTTTAAAAGGCGGGCTGAGCTCAGCCCGCCCTAGCATGATGTGTCCGCCCCTGGGCGGCTTACAGTTTCACCTTTTCCAGAGGCTTTTTCAAAAGAGCGCAGATCACCACCGCTAAAACGGTGTTGGGCAGCATATATGTGCCGTTATAGAGGATAGAGTATACAGTGGGGCTCACCATGGTCATGTCCATGAAGGTCTCGGGCATGTATTCCGCGTAAATGGTGATGCCGCTGAGAAAGTGGATAATGAATCTGGCAAAGCAGCCCAGCAGAGCGCCCAGAGCAAGGCGTCCCTTCATCTGGGGCACAAGTCCGGCAAAGCCCACAAACATATATGCCAGAGAATAATCCAGCAGCATACTCTGCCAGTTCACAGCCACGCCTCCGGCAAAGAAAAATTTCAAGGTTCCGAATACAAGGCCGCTGCCCAGACCCCAGAGCCAGCCACGGCGCAGGGCAAAGACAATAATGGGTATCATTACAAGGTCAACACTGCCTCCAAAGCCGCCGAAGCCCAGACCTATGGGTATTTTTATGTAGCTGAGGGCAAGAGCGAGAGCTGTAAGCACAGCTCCCTCGGTGAGCGTTCTGAGGTTTTTGTTTTTCATTTTTGTTTTCTCCTTTTCTCGTTTTTGAGTAAGTCTCGGAGAAAGCGAAATGTCCGCAGGCACGGATAGCGTTAGCCCACGGACATCATCGTTTTCCTACGCCGGCATTACCCGTATCAGGTTCAAGGGTCTTCAGGCTCAATTACCATCTTCTCAGCCGGAAATATCCAGCTCCCCGTGTATCAGATTGTAAAATCATAATATACCGCCCATGGCGGATTGTCAAGTGCCATACCCGCCCATCCCGTAGGGCGGGGGCTTGCTGC
>JAZNZM010000090.1:0-4991 GCA_045594965.1 Oscillospiraceae bacterium
GGCCTCCGACTTTGTCTTCAGCGGAGATGTCTGCGTTATTCTTGACGGTCTTGGCATATACGCCGTAGTCATGCTCGGCAGCAAGCTTCATCTCGCCCTTGACTTCCTCGAACATCTGGGGACCGACGTGGCAAACGGGGCACTCTGCGGGAGCGGAATCACCGGTGTGGACATAGCCGCAAACTTTGCAAACGAACTTTTTCATAGTATAATCTCCTTTTTCATTTATATTTTTGTCATTTTTATTTTTTTGGTCGGCGCTGACTTTCTCGAAGTCCTCTGCGCCGTGCTTACAGAGGGGGCAAACGAAATCTTCGGGAAGATTCTCGTCTTCGTGGATGTAGCCGCAGACCTTGCAGCGCCATCCGTTTTTCTGAGGCTTGGGGGCCTGCTTCTTCACAGTGCTCTGGTAGTATGCATAGGTGGCAGACTCTTCATCGGAGAGAACCTCCGCACCGGTAAGCTCTGCTATATACATCACATGGCTGCCCATGTCAAAGCTTTCCTTCACCCTGCACTGGAATAGGGCGTTGCCCTCGGAAAGATACCTGAGGCCGTTTTCGGCCAGAGGCGCGTTGGGAAAATGCTCAAACTTGTTTTCCTTCCGTCCGCTTGTCATGCCGAAGACCCTGTAGGTCTCATAGCCGATGCTTTCAGGAAGAACCGTGAGATTGAATACTCCGGTTCTGGCGATCATCTCGTTGGTGAGATTAGCCTTGATGGCGCATATGGAAATCAGCCTTGGCTCAGATGCACACTGAATAGCAGTGTTAATTATGCATCCGTTTTCCTTGTCCCCGTCCTTTGCGGTGAGAAGGAAAAGTCCGTAGCTCATTTTCCTAAAGGCCTGAGTGTTCATGAAGCAGCATCCTCCTTGCCTGCGCATTCTTCACATATTCCGTCAAACTGGAGGGAGTAGCCTGTGATACGAAAGTTCTCCATGGCCTCTATTCCGCTGTCCTCAAGCATCACAAGAGGAGCCAGCTTGACATCGCACACGCCGCCGCAGCATCTGCAGTGAGCGTGGTAGTGACGGAAGGTCTGATGGTCGAAGTGGTCAGCTCCATCGGCTATCCTTACCTTGAACACATCACCCTTATCCGCCATCTTGTTCAAAACCCTGAACACCGTTGCCCTGCTGATGCTTGGATGACTCTCATGGACCGACCGATAAACCTCGTCAGCCGTAGGATGATTTGCCATCCGGCAAAGGGCGGAATATATGATCTCTTTCTGCATTGTATTTCTCTCTGCCATATAAACCTCCTTTGTCTTAGCTTTTTTACAATTAGAATTATATACTAATTAGGACGAGATGTCAATAGGAGTTTTCGAAAATATTTATTTTTTTATCTCTCTTTTCACTGCGGCCATAAGGGCGAAAATAAGAAGCATCATAATAATGGCTATTATCATAAGCATCCAGAAGGTGCTGGTGAAGCCGCCCCCGGAGCGATCCTGCAATATACCGCTGAGATACGGGCCTATGAATGATGCTGCTATGACACAGAAATTGCTTATGCTGTGGTTCACACCGAAATGACGGGGACCGTAGAGATCGCTGATAACCTTTGTGGCCACTGTACTGCCACCGCCGTAGACTATACCAACAAATATCATGCCCACAAACATCAAAGCACGGGTCCCGCTTTTATCTGAAATAATAAGCATAGCGGCAGCAGCTATGAGCATAACATTGAGAAGAGCCATGGCTTTATACTGTCCAAGCTTATCCACTATCGAACCCACAACGGGCCGTCCACAGCCGTTAAAAAGACTTATGACCATGCCAAGACTTGCTGCCAGACCAAAATATGCGGCTATATTTGCTGCGGAATTGATAACAAGAAGTCCGCTGCACCCGGCAAAGGTGTTCCAGAGAAAATAAACCCAAAAGCTTGGGGATGAAATCATCTCCAAGGGAGTTTTGCTTATTGCCCCTTCGGGAGCATCGGGAGTTTTTTTCAGGGCTGCAGGCGGCTTTTTTACAACAAAGGATGAGATAAAAAGCATTATCCCAACCGCGATTCCCACAAATAACAGCACATTGAATATCCCGAGAACAGGACAAATGCGTTCAATGACAAATGCGAAGGCAAGACTGCTGAGTCCCATGCCCATCATCATTATACCGGTCACAAGACCCACTTTTCCGGGAAACCATGGAGATATGTTGGCCATAAGGGCATTATAACCCATGCCGATGCCGAATCCTCCGATTACGGAATAACTGATATACAGAAGCACAAGAGCACCTCCGGATTCAAAGCGCCCCATGAGGGATGTGCCGGCATAGCCCAAAAGTATAAGCACAGAGCCTATACGAAGCGAAAGTGCAGGTGTTTTTCGGTGGACTATTTTGCCGCCCACAAATCCGCCTATGCAGAATGCAGACATCATCAGGGTGAAGCACATGGAAAGCTGAGCCGCTGTATAGTCCGGAAACACTTTCCCTATCTCAATGCGGATAACAGACCACACATACATGACGCCAAGAAAAAAATAGGCCAATGTGCCCACGGCTACCATAAGTGAACCGTTTTTTACTTTGTTCATATCCACCCTCCGATGAAACAATAGTTCTCAATCAATTATAATACGGTAAAAAAAAATGTCAACTTCACAAGGCACAGCGTTGCTTTTTTCCAAAGCATTTGATATACTCATGTAATGTCGAAAATAATGTCGAAACAAGGTGTTTATATATATGTCTAACTCTAATAATTCCGGCGGAAGCACCCGTTCCCGTCTTCCCATACTCATTGCCGAGGCAATAATACTTATTCTTCTCGTAGGTATCTTCAGCTATCTGCTGAAAGGCCACCATGAGACCCCGGTGACACTCTCCGGTCCCGATCCTTCCTATGTGGATCTGCTGCCCGACTGGTATTTCAGCAACGGTGCCGATATCCAGACCGGCACCCAGCCCGGTGTGAGTCAGCCCGGCACACCTGAGGTTCCCGGTGGAGAGCTTCCCTCTGCAGTTGAAACTCCGGAGCCTGAGCCCGAACCTTCTTTTGCACCTCAGGCCGTTGAATCCACCCTGCCGGAAAACTATATCAAGACCGTTGGAATAAATGTGGCAGGCACTACCCTTGTCGAAGGAGAAAAATACCGGGCCGGCGAGGAAGAGACTATCTTCTTCGGCTATGGCAAGGACTACACCGATGCACAGGGCATTATCACTTTCCGCGGCAACAACTTCCGTGACGGCGGTTCCTACGGCTACGCAGGTCTCAGAAATTTCCAGCTGGACAGCGCATGGAACTACACCACCGGCACCCTCGTGCACAACGGCGCAGTCTGGACAGGAGGCGGCTGGACAGGACAGCCACTTATTGTGAAATGGCCCAAAGAGACCAAGGACATTATGAATATGTATGACTGGGCCAAGGCAGACGATGATCTTGTGGAAGTTATCTACGCCACCATGGACGGCAATGTATACTTCCTTGACCTCAAGACCGGAAAACAGACCCGCGACACTTTGGAGATGGGCTTCACCTTCAAGGGTTCAGGTGCTCTTGACCCAAGAGGCTATCCCATTATGTATCTTGGTGCCGGATATGACTCCTCCAAGGGCGTCTCCCGCGCCTTCGTGATCAGCCTTATTGACTTCTCCATTATGTATGAGTTCGGCAATATGGACAGCTTCTCCCTTCGCGGCGAGCTGTGTTATTTCGATGGCTCCGCCCTTGTAGACGCGGAAACCGACCAGCTCATATACCCCGGCGAAAACGGTATAGTTTACATAATGAAGCTGAATACCCAGTACGACCCCGAAGCAGGTACTATTTCTGTCAATCCCGACAATGTGCGCAAGTGGCACTACTACGGCCACCGCACAAGCCTTTATTCTTACTGGGTGGGCATGGAGGGCAGCCCCACCATCTGGTGCGGTCACATGTTCATGTGCGACAACGGCGGCAATATGATGTGCATTGATCTGAATACCCTTGAGCTCGTCTGGGTTCAGGATATTCTGGACGACTCCAACGGAACGCCCGTTCTCTCCATTGAGGACGGACACCCATACATATATGTGAGTACCTCCTTCCACTATGGCTGGAGAAGCTACACAAACGCAGCCGTACCCATCTGGAAGCTTGACGCCGTTACAGGCGAGATAGTCTGGCAGAAGGACTATAACTGCTACACTGAGTCCGGCGTTTCCGGCGGCGTGCAGTCCACCGTTGCTCTTGGTAAAAATGACCTTGAGGGATACATATACGTGACCGTTGCCAAGACCGACACGAACAACAACGGTATTCTCGCCTGCATCGACCGGGAAACCGGCGAGGTGGTATGGGAGTATAAGTCCTACTACACATGGTCTTCCCCTGTTCTCGTTTATAATGAGGACGGCAGCGGCTACGTTGTATATTGCACCTACGGAAACAATATGTATCTTGTTGACGGTCTTACCGGTGAGGTTCTTGACTCTTTCAATCTTCTTGGCGGTGTGGAGGCAACTCCTGCAGTTTACGAGGACATGATAGTTGTTGGAACCAGAAAATGCCTCATCTGGGGTATTAAAATGTCATAAAAATTTGAACGGACGCCAAAAAGCGTCCGTTCTTCTTTTGTAAATTCAATCAGACAACTCAGTTCTTCTGGGTGTTGGTCTGAGTTCCGTTCTGGCTCTGATTCTGCTTCTGAGTGTTGTTGCTCTGATTGTTGTTCTGGCTGTTCTGCTTAGTGTTGCTCATAACAATTAACCTCCTTTTTGGAATGCAATGCTATTTTGCCCCGCAGATACGATAATATACAATGATTTTTATTTCCATAAATTTTTTTCGATTTTTTGAAAAAAAAGCTTGCATTTTGTTTTCAACTATGCTATTATAATCAAGCGCTGTGAAAACAGCGAAAACAAATATCCGGGTGTAGCGCAGATGGTAGCGTGCTTGAATGGGGTTCAAGAGGCCGCTGGTTCAACTCCAGTCACTCGGACCAAATAAAACAGAGAAGTCGGATCGTAGCCATGTCGT
>JAZNZM010000091.1:0-4277 GCA_045594965.1 Oscillospiraceae bacterium
TCCTGAGCGGTCGCCAGGCCAAAGTCAAGGAACAATTCTTCCTTTATCCAGCCGTTAATCGCTTCAATTATTGGATTATCTGTTGGAGTTCCCCCTCGCGACATTGAGCGAAGTATGTTATAATGTTCGTGGGCCTGGCAAAAAGCCCGTGAGGAGTAGACAGAACCCTGGTCGGTGTGGAAGACTACCTGGGGAGTCTGCTCCTCTTTCTTTCCTGCAAGTATTTTTAGCTTCTCTATGCAATGGTAATACGGTTTGTTGCTGCCAGGAATAGGTGTGGCCTGATGTGCTAATATCTCGTTATTGAAAGTATCTAACAGAAGTGTCCATTCCCATGCAACACCTTTATGCTTGAATATGGTCATGTCTGACACAACAATCTCCAATGGCCTTGTGGCATTCCAGTTTCCTTTGACCTCATTAGGAAACTTTATGCTCTCTTCTCCTGGCTTTTTATATCGGTACTTCCTTGCCTTAGAACGAATACCAGCAGCTTTGCAGCATTTATGAGCCAGATTATGCGAAAACAGCCATCCGGTTTCAGCAAACACGTCGTCAGCAAGGCGATGATATCCATGAGAAGGATATTTTTTATGTTCTGTTTCCAACAGCTGCGTCAACAAAATCCTATCTCGCTCATATTTATTGGGCTTTTCCTTGCGTTTTCTCCATTTGTAGTAACCAGATCTGTTTACTCCCATGATCTTACAAAGAAAACTTACAGGATATCTGGATCTGAGTATCTCGATGACTTCATACTCTTTTCGCTGCCAGTAACGAATTCTTTGGATGCACCAACTCCTTTCACCATGTACCCTTTTTTTAATCTTTCATTTTCTATTTCCAACTTCGCAACCATCAGCCTTAGTCGTTCTAACTCGGTTAGATTCTTACTGGAATGAAGTGCGGCAAATGGGTTGCCTGGGTGCCCTTTATGGACAAAGGAGCTTTCTCCTTCTGCAACATATTTCTTTACCCATTTGCAGATCATGCTACGGTCTGCCTGATACTCCTTCTCCAAACTTCTTAATGAGACATGGTCATTCAGGTGTTTATTAACAATTTCCGCCTTTTGTTCCGGTGTCCATACACGCCGGCTCTGTCCTTTCCTCACGATTACCACCTCCCGCTTAATTTTAGCATAAAGAAAAGGTAGACAACATGGTGGTTTTCCATGTGTCTACCTTTATCTTACAACTTCATTTAACGGGTGGTTTTGATTCGGGGTGGGGAAGCACGGTTTATTGTACACATAAGTATGTATTCTGGCCCTGCAAAGGGCTGTATCAGGGCTTTCAACCAAAGGCGATACAGCAAATGGAGGTTGAAATACATTCTGCTGTAAAGTATAATCAATTATATCCATTTATTAGAAGTAAAAAGCCTGAAAACAAAAAAGACTCCATTGAAGGAGTCTTCTGCCTCACACACTGTGAGTTCGCCAAGGCGATGATTTCGCTATAAGCTTATTTGAACTTGTAGTGTAATCCCAAACTGCAGTCCATCATACGCCTTTTGATGTAAAAAAACGGAATGCTTCCGGCAATAAGCCGGCGCATTCCGTTTTTTATTACTCCCCAACTATCCCTTCAGCTTAAACAGCACAACGCCGCCTATCATGAGGCCGAGACCGAGAAACTTCATCCAGCCGAAGGCCATTTTTTCGCTGCCCATGAGACCGAAATAATCTATTATTGCCGCTACAAGAAGCTGGGAAATGAGTATTACAGAAATGCTGACGGTGGGGGAGAGGTTTTTGATGCCCAGCATTACGGTTACGGTGATGATAAGACCGAAAAGACCTCCTAAAAGGTAGAAGCGGGGAGCGGAGCCGATCTCCGCGAAGGAGCCGGTGCGGTAAAACACCAGCGCCAGAATGCTCAGCACCGCCGCCGTACACTGGACGAAGGCATTGGACTCCATAAGTCCGATGTGCTCACCCAGACGGGTATTCATGACGCCCTGTATGCTCATTGCCATTCCTGCAATTATACTGAATATTATTCCTGTCATCTGTTTTCTCCTTTTTGAAATGTATAAGGCCGCTGTCTCCCAGCTTTTTAAGGCTTATGGCTGCTATCGGGAACAAAACCATACCCCAGACCCCGAGCGCCTTCCAACCGGCATAGATGGCCAGCAGTGTGGCTATGGGATGCAGGCCCAGCTGGTCACCCAGAAGCTTTGCCTGTATGCAGCCTCTGAGCACTGTGGAGGCCGCGTAGCTTATTGCAAGGCCGAGGCCGCGGCTGGGGTCTCCTGCCAGAAGCTCCCACGCCGCCCATGGCAGCAGCACCGTTCCTGCCCCGAACACGGGCAGGGCGTCTATCACTGCCACAGCCAGAGCCAGAACAAGAGCAGAGCCTATATCCAGCAGCACAAAGACGATGAGCATCTCAGCAAAGGTAATGGCGCTCATGATAAGCTGCGCCTTCAGATACTTGCCGAGACTTTGCCCCAGAGCGTCCTTCACTCCAACGGCGCGTTTATATAGCTTTTCCGGAGTCTGACCGCGAATAAAAGCAATAAGCCGCGGATAGGCTGCGGAGATAAAGTATATGCCCATAAGCCATGTTATGCCGAAAAGCAGCCATGTGGGAAGATTGCCGAGAAAGTCTGTAAGCAGCTCCACGGCTCTTGCGGAGACTTTCCCGGGCAGGGAGTAGAGATAGCCCGTAACTCCCTCCGCGGCTGAGTCAAGAACCTGGGTGAGACTTGGGGGCAGTCTGTCAGCAAAGCCTCCAAGACGCCTCTGCCACTGGGTAATCAGCCCGGAAAGCGCCTCTGCAAGCTCCGGAAGTCTTTGCCCCAGATGCTGCGCCTCTGTAAGAAGTCGGGCGATAAGCAGCCAGAGCAATGCACCCACAATGGCGACAAAGCTCAGTACGCAAAGCCCTGCGGCGGCTGAGCGGGGAAAGCGCCGAGCGCACAGAGCTCTTACAGGCTTTTCAAGCAACATGGCAGAGAGAAATGCCAGCAGCAGCGGCGCTGTCCATGGCAGCAGAAAGCGCAGCGTCAGCCATAGACCAAGAGCCCAGCCGAGTATGCGGAGGGCTTTACCGATAAGCAAATTTGGTTTATTATACAATCTGTTCCCTCCCTTCACTTTATGCCTTTAAACGGCAAATTGGGGCTTGCAGTGCGGCTGTAAATGTGCTAATATATTTCACACAAGGACAAATGACTTTGACAGGGGGACATTTTTGATGTCAAGACAGAGATCTAAGCTTTATATAGTGGAAGGCGGCATGCTTCCGGAGGTATTCATAAAGGTATGCGAGGCCAAGGAATATCTTGAGACCGGCGCAGCGGACACGGTTGCCGAGGCGGTTGCCATGGCCGGGATAAGCCGCAGCGCGTTTTATAAATATAAGGACGCCATAACTCCATTCAGGGACATAAAGCGGGACCAGGTTCTCACGCTCAGCATACTGATGCACGACAGACCCGGCGCACTTTCCGCCGTCCTTGCTATTTTTGCCGACAACCATGTAAATATTCTTACTATCAATCAATCCATTTCCGCCAATGGCGCGGCTATGGTTACTTTGAGTATAATGGCCGATGCAATGAGCATATCTCTGGACGAACTGAGAACTCAGGTGGAGGCGCTTCCTGCGGTAATGCGTCTTGAGCTGCTGGCAGGCTGATAGAAAGAGAAGGAGGACTGAAGATATGAAAAAGGTTGCTGTTCTGGGCTGCGGCATAGTAGGCACCGGTATTGTTGAGATACTGATGGGCAACGGCGAGGGCATCGCCAAAAATCTCGGCGAGGAAGTTGAGCTGAAATATGTCCTTGAAAAGCGTGATTGCTCCGGAGAGAGCTTTGCGGACAAGGTCATAGACGATATAAACATCATCCTTGATGATGAGGAGGTCTCCATTGTATGCGAGTGCATAGGCGGCATCGGCATTGCCTATGAGTTCATCAAAAAGTGCCTCATGGCGGGCAAAAGCGTTGTCACCTGCAACAAGCATCTCGTGGCGGAAAAGGGTCTTGAGCTTCTTGCCATTGCCCGGGAGAAGGGAGCAAGCTTCGTTTTCGAGGCCAGCGTTGGCGGCGGTATTCCCATCATCCGTCCCCTTACCAACTGCCTTGCCGGCAACCGCATTAAGGAGATATTCGGAATTATCAACGGCACTACCAATTATATTCTTACCCAGATGGCTCAATGCGGTCAGGGCTTTGACGAGGCTCTTGCCGACGCACAGCGCCTTGGTTATGCAGAGGCCGACCCCACCGCAGACGTTGAGGGCATTGATGCCTGCCGAAAGATATG
>JAZNZM010000092.1:0-22859 GCA_045594965.1 Oscillospiraceae bacterium
CACGGCGTTCCGGGGGACGAGATAGTGAAGGAAGGCGACTTCATTACCATGGACTTCGGCTGCCTGAAAAACGGCTACTGCTCCGATATGACCAGAACCGTTGCTGTGGGTCACGCCACGGAGGAGATGAAGAAGGTTTACTACACCGTTCTTGAAGCTCAGATGGCAGGTATAGCCAAGGCCCGTCCCGGAGTTTCCGGAAGAGAGATACACATGGCTGCCGCCAAGGTCATCTCCGACGCGGGCTACGGTCAGTATTTCGGCCATGGCTTCGGCCACAGTCTTGGCCTTCTGGTTCACGAATCCCCCTCCGCAAACCCCAATAATACAAGCCCCATGCCCGAGGGTGCGGTTATTTCCGCAGAACCCGGAATTTACATTCCCGGAAGATTCGGCGTTCGTATAGAGGATATGCTCTATCTCACCGGTGAGGGCAATGTAAATCTCACCAAGGCCCCCAAGGAGCTCATCATTCTCTGATTTGCTCCGGAAATATGGTGGCAGGCAAATAAGCGATTTCGGTTGCAAAGACCGCTCGAATAATGTTAGAATAGAGACAGGACTGTATGGTCCTGTCTCTATTTGCTTTTTTAAGGAGGACGATCCTATGAAAATATTTGTACCCGGCAGAACTGAGATAATAGGAAACCACACGGACCATCAGCTGGGACGTGTAATAGCTTCTGCTGTAAAGCCCGGTATGACTGCTTCCTGCCGGACTTTCGACGGCCTTTCTGCCAAGGTCACCAGCGGCGGACGCAAGCCCATGATTCTGGATCTGAGTGACCTAAGCCCCAGGAAAGAAGAGGAGGGCAGCACTCCCGCCCTTATAAGAGGTATGTGCTGTGCCCTCAAAAACCGGGGCTATAATCTGGGGGGCTTCACCGCAGAGGTAACAAGCCAGCTTCGCTCCGGCGGCGGGCTCAGCTCATCTGCGGCTTTCTGCATCCTTATGGGCCGCATTGTAAGCGAGCTTTATAACGGCGGAGAGATAGACCCCGTTACTCTTGCCAAGTGCGCTCAGGAGGCGGAAAATATCCACTTCGGCAAACCCTCGGGCCTTATGGACCAGCTGGCCTGCGCCATAGGCAAGGCCGTGTATATCGATTTCCTCAGCGGCGAGATAGTGCCCATCGACTGCGATTTTGGCTCCATGGGACTTACTCTCTGCCTCACCGATACCGGCGGAAGCCACGCAGGCCTCACCGCGGATTACGCCCTCATCCGGGAGGATATGAATGCCGCAGCCGCTGCCTTCGGCAAGGATGTTTTGGCTTATGTAAACCCGGATGACTTCCTCGCAAAGGGATTTGAGAATGAAAGAGCCGCTCTGAGGGCCCAGCATTTCTTCGAGGAAAATGAGCGCGTACCTCTCATGCGTGCGGCTATGGAAAAGGGAGATGCCGCTCAGTGCATACGCATTATGAACCTCTCCGGTCGTTCCTCTGAGGAAAAACTCCGGAATATCCGCTGCGAAGCCGGGGACGACCGTCTTGAAAAGGGTATTGAGCTCTCCGCAAAGCTCCTTGAGGGTAAGGGTGCATGGCGTGTTCACGGCGGCGGCTTTGCCGGCTGTGTGCAGGCCCTTGTGCCCACGGATTACTTTGAGGCCTATGCAAAAGCCATGGATGCCAGCTTCGGTATGGGTAGTTGCTTTAAGATTATGTAAACTGTCACTGTTTAAGCCGAGAGGGGGATATAATGAACGGATTCAATCTGAAAAATAATATGCTGCTGGGCGTGGCCTCCTCCGCTACCCAGACAGATGGCGGCGATCTGGGTCATAGCTGGAACGACTGGTACGAAAAAGGCCACATCAAGGATGGCTCTGATCCGGCTGCAGCTGCGGGCCACTGGGAACGCTGGAGGGAAGATGTTCTTCTGATGCACCGTATGGGCATAAAGACTTACCGCTTCAGCATAGAGTGGGCCAGAGTGGAGCCACGGGAGGGTGAGTTCGACGAGGAAGCCATAGCCCATATCAAGGAGGAGATAATGCTCCTTCTGGCTCTGGATATCAAGCCCCTTGTGACGCTTCACCATTTCACCAACCCCATGTGGTTCGAAGAAAAGGGCGGCTTTGATGTATTTGATAATGTTATGGCCTATCTTCTCTATGTGGAGAAGGTGGTAAAGAGCATAGGACATCTGGTTAATGAGTACATAACATTCAACGAACCCAATGTCTATGCTGTAAACGGCTTTTTCCTTGGCAAGTGGCCTCCGGGACTGAAAAGTCCCTCCTCCACTCTGGAGGTTATGGGCAATATTGCCTCCGCGCATATCAAGGCCTACCGCCTTATTCACGATATGCGGCGCAGCATGGGCTTTAAGGACAGCAAGGTGGGCTTTGCAAATCAGTACCGGGTCTTTGTGCCCAGAGACCCCCGCAACCCCGTACACAGGTATGAAACAAGGCTCATGGAGGATCTTTTTCAGAATCGCCTCACCCGGGCCATGCTTACGGGAGAGTTTCATAAGCCTCTGAAAAACCATGGTCGGGACCGACGGGGAGCCTATGCCGACTTCCATGCCGTGAACTATTTCTCCCGCTCCGTGGTCTACGGAGCCTTCAGCGAGGGCACCTTAAAGGGAGGCCCTAAAAGCGACCTTGGCTGGGAGATATACCCCAAGGGCATAGTGGAATGCTGCGAAAAGCTCCAGAAAATAGTGCGTCTGCCCATTTATATCACGGGAAACGGCGTCTGCGACCTGAACGACAGCTTCCGCAGCCGTTTCATCTGTGAGCATCTCAAGGTGCTCTGCTGTTCCGGCCTCCCTGTGAAGCGTTATTACTATTGGTCTTTTACGGATAGCTTCCACTGGAACGAGGGAGCCTTCCCCCGCTTCGGAATAGTCCATACGGATTACGGGACTTTGGAACGGAGCATAAAGCCCAGCGGTGAGTTCTACAGCGAAATTATAAAAAACCACGGTGTTACCGAGGAAATGTACGATGAGTTCGTGGCAGGAGAGGAGTATCACATCTGATGGAAGAGCGCAAATGGTGGCAGGACGGGGTTGTTTACCAGATTTATCCCCGCTCATTCTGCGACAGTAACGGCGACGGCTACGGCGATATCCCCGGAATAATCTCCAAGCTGGACAAAATAGCGGCCCTGGGCGTGGATGCCATCTGGCTCAGCCCCATATATAAATCCCCGCAGGTGGATAATGGCTACGATATTGCCGACTATATGACAATAGACCCCCTGTTCGGCACTATGGAGGACTTCGATAAGCTTCTTGCTGAGGCAAAGGCAAGGGGAATCCGCATCATCATGGACCTTGTAATTAACCACACCAGCGATCAGCATGAGTGGTTCCAGCGCTCACGCCGCCGCGAGCCGGGCTACGAGGACTATTATATCTGGGCGGACAAGCCCAATAACTGGGGCGGCTTCTTTGGAGGCGGCGCCTGGGATTATGACGAGGTGAGAGGACAGTATTATCTCCACCTGTTTGCCCGGGAGCAGCCCGACCTTAACTGGCGCAACCCCAAAATCATGGAAGAAGTGCAGGATATACTCCGCTTCTGGCTGGATAAGGGAGTTGCAGGCTTCCGCTGCGATGTTATCAATATTATCTGGAAGAACGACCTTGAAAACGGTCTCCCCAGTCCCATTCTTGCAGGTTTGAAGCATTATCATTCCACACCCGGCTGCCATGCCATACTCCGGCGTCTCCGCCGCGATGTTCTGGACGAGTACGACGCTTACACCGTGGGAGAGACCGTCTTTGTCAATGAGCAGCAGGGCAGGGAACTGTGCGAGCCTCACAGAAAAGAGCTTGACGAGATATTCTCATTTGAGCATATGGAGACCGAGCAGATTGGCGTGAAGTGGTTCAAACACCGCTTTATTCCCGAAAAGTTTTTCCGCTCCATAGCCAAGTGGCAGCACGCCCTCACGTGGAATGCCAACTATTTTGAAAACCATGACCAGCCCAGAAGCGTCTCCCGTTTCGGTGATGACAGAAAGTATCACAATAAGAGCGCTAAGATGCTTGCCACAATGCTTCTTACTCTGAAGGGCACTCCCTATATCTACGAGGGGCAGGAGATAGGCATGACCAATTTTGACTTCACCTCCATTGACCAGCTTCAGGATGTTGAAAGCCATAATATCTGGTCCATTGCAAAAAAACTTCCCCTCAGTGATGCTCAGCGCTGGAAGATGATAAGAACTTCCTCCCGTGACAATGCCCGTCAGGGTGTGCAGTGGAGCGATGCTCCCCACGGCGGCTTTACCACCGGCACTCCATGGCTTGCCGTGAACAGCAATTATAAGACAATAAACTATGCAGCTCAGGAGTCCGACCCGGATTCCATCCTCAACTACTACAAGACTCTTCTTCGTTTCCGCAGGGATAGCGAGGTTCTGCGGCGCGGCAGCTTTGAAGAAAAGCTTATCAAGGGAGACATATTTGTCTATGAAAGGGAATATGAGGGCAAAAAACTTACCGTTGCCCTGAACTTCTCGCCCCGTGTCCATAAGGTGCCATTTGCCGGCAAAGCTGTGTTTGGAAATTATAACAGGAAGAGATTTGATGGCGAGCTTGCGCCCTGGGAAGCCGCAATTATAGAGGTGGACTGATATGCCCAGAAAGAATACAAGGAACACAAGGGGAAAGATAGTTTCCGCGGCATGGAAGCTTTTTTACGAGCAGGGCTATGAAGATACCACCGTAGAGGATATTATCTTCGAATCTGAGACCAGCAAGGGCACCTTCTATCACTATTTTGAGGGTAAGGATGCTCTTTTGGGAACTCTTTCAACCCTCTTTGACGAAAAATATGAGGCGCTGACCCGTGTAATGGATCCCGAGGCAAATGCAATAGATATTCTTCATTGGCTCAACAGGGAGCTTTTTGCCATGGTGGATTCATCTGTACCTATAGAGCTTCTGGCGGGGCTTCTCTCCACCCAACTCACCACCAAAGGAGAAAAACATCTTCTGGACCGGAACCGTCTTTATTTCCGTCTGCTGAGAGAGATAATTGTGAAAGGTCAGGAGAAAGGTGAAATAAGGAAGGATTTTTCCGTGAACGAGATAACCAAGGCCTACGCGCTTATGGAGAGAGCGCTTATGTATGACTGGTGTCTTTGCAGCGGAGAATACTCCCTTTGCAAGTATTCCGAGACCATGATGGGTATCTTTCTTGAGGGTTATCGTCAGAAATAATTTAATAATATTTTTAAAGACCAATAATAAGACTTAAAATTCGTATAGTAAAAAACCATTGAAAAATAAAGAAAAATTCTAAAATTAACCTAATCGCGTATAGAAATTATTCTATACGCGATTCTGTATTGCCGTACAGCGATTTTTGTGCTATAATCCTTTCAAACACTAACGATTTAGTTAGATGCAGTGAAAAAACCCAGGGGGAGTGTCCCCGGACAGGAGTCAACCATGAACGCTGAAATTATAGTCTTTATTATTTACCTCGTCTTTATGCTTGGCATTGGCGTATTCTTCTTTTTCCGCAACAAGGATGGCGGAGAGAAAAGCTATTTCCTTGGCGGCCGTCAGATGGGCGCCTGGGTATCCGCCCTTTCTGCCGGAGCTTCTGATATGTCTGCGTGGGTCCTCATGGGTCTGCCTGCTTCCATTTATGCCCTCGGTATCGGCCAGGCATGGATCGCAATAGGCCTTGCAATCGGTTATGCTGTCAGCTGGATATTTGAGGCACCCCGCCTCCGCCGCTTCTCCATAGTGGCAAACGATTCCATTACCATTCCACAGTATCTCACCAACCGTTTTCTCAGCAAGAGCAAGGCTCTTCAGATACTCTGTGCAGTCATTTTCCTTGTGGCCTACACAATTTATTCCGCCTCCTCAATCAAGGCTTGCGGCACTTTGTTCTCCACTGTTATAGGTATGGATGCAACCGTAGCCATGTACATAGCCGCGATTATCATCATTGGCTATACTTTCCTGGGCGGTTTCTCCGCGGTTTGCTGGACTGACTTCTTCCAGGGCCTTCTCATGCTGGGCGCTCTTCTCATTGCACCCATCTTTGCTCTTGCACTCATTCAGGGCGGCGAGGCCGTCAGCTCCTTCTCTGCCATGCCCGAGGGCTATTGGAACCTTTTCGGCAACTGGAAGGATATTGTTTCCGGACTTGGCTGGGGCCTCGGTTACTTTGGCATGCCCCATATAATCATCCGCTTTATGTCCCTGAAGTCCGATAAGGAGCTTAAAAAGAGCGCAAAGATCGGCATCACCTGGACCACACTTATCGTCATCTTCTCCGTCGCTGCAGGCTGCATAGGCCGCGTATTCCTTGGCGATATTGATGACAGTTCCATTGTATTCATCACAATGGTCCGCAAGATATTCCCCGCTATAATCAGTGGCATCCTTCTCTCTGCAATTCTGGCCGCAGCCATGTCCACTGCCGACAGCCAGCTGCTTGCAGCTTCCTCCTCCTTCGCCAGCGACGTTTATAAGCCCGTTATCCGCAAGGGCAAGTCCGGGGACAAGGAGATGATGTGGGCCGGCAGAATAGTTGTTCTTGCAATAGCTCTCATAGCTGTTCTCATTGCCTCCAATCCCAACAGCGGCACTATTATGGGTCTTGTTGAGAATGCATGGGGCGTCTTCGGTGCAGCCTTTGGTCCTGCTATTATGCTGAGCCTCTTCTGGAAGCGTTTCACCTTTGGCGGCGCTGTGGCCGGCATCATTGTAGGTGCTGTTGTAGATATTGGCTGGCTGGCTTTCCTGAGCTCCACCGGCATCTACGAGATCATTCCCGGATTCGTTCTCGGTCTTATTGCAGCTGTTGCGGTATCCAAGCTGGGCAAGGCTCCCTCAGCCGAAATTGAAGAGCTTTACGAAAAGGCCAAAGCCTACGAGGACTGATCTTTTTATTTGGGTAATCAATATCCCCGACAGTTTATTTGCAGCTGTCGGGGATATTTCTGTTCCATGCACCGGAAAAAACCACATTTTGCCCTCATAAGGAAGAAAAATTGAAATTCCTATTTATTTTTTTTCATATATGTGTTAACATATCTTAGTTACTAAAAAACGGAGGTAAATACAATGCCCGATAATTACATCAGCATTTCCGCCGAAAAGGGAAGCATCAATGTTTCCGAAGAGGTTATTGCTATAATCGCCGGTTCTGCCATTTCCGAAACTGATGGTGTTGCCGGTCTTTCCAATACCGTTGGCAGCGAGATATACGAGTTTATAGGCAGAAAGTCTGTCACCAAGGGAATCAAGGTAAGCTTTGAAAACGGTACAGTGATTATTGATGCCACTATTATGGTACATTTCGGTGTCACTATTGCAGCCATTGCCGAAAAGCTTCAGGCCGCGGTTGCAGCTGCGGTTGAGTCCATGACCGGCATGAGTCCCATAGTCAATGTCCGTGTGGCAGGCATTTCTTTTGACAAGTAAGGATTCGGAGGCAAGTAAAGATGACCAGAACAACAGCCAGAGAGATAGCGGTTCAGCTGGGCTTCTCCCTTGTAATGACCGAGCAGTTCGCCGATGAGCTTCTGGATGAGTTCTTCGACCATGAGCATTATGACAGCCTTGGTAAGGAGAACCCCCTCTATGCCGAGTATCCCGAGCGTAAGCAGATGGAGTATATCCGCAGCCTCGTGCAGCTGATATTTGACCATCGTGTGGAGCTGGATGTATATATTGAGAAGTATGCAAAGGGCTGGAAGGTAGGACGCATCAGCAAGACTGCTGCTGCTATTATGCGCTGCGCCATGTGCGAGATTCTCTATATGCCTGATATACCCAATGCCGCTGCCATCAATGAGGCTGTGGAGCTTGCCAAGGGCTATGAGGATGAAGATGTTGTGGCCTTCATCAACGGTGTGCTGGGCGGCTTTATCCGCGGCGAAGTGGAAGCAAAGGAAGAAGAATAGTTCTTTAAGGGCGTGCCTTTGGCGCGCCCAAACTTATATACTATGGAACAGAAAATATTATCCGTATCGGATCTTAATAACAGAATAAAAGTCCTTCTGGACGGCGACCCGATTTTGCAGAATATTTGCGTAAAGGGAGAACTTTCAAACTACAAAATCTATCCGTCCGGCCATCATTATTTCACCCTTAAGGACGCAGACAGCGCCCTGCGCTGCGTTATGTTCAAGGGCAGCGCCATGAAGCTGCGCTTCCGCCCGGAAAACGGTATGGGCGTTATCCTTATAGGCCGTGTCAGCGTCTATCCCAGAGATGGTGCATACCAGTTTTACTGCGCTGATATGCGCTCAGACGGCATGGGGGATCTTTATGCGGCATTTGAACAGCTGAAGGCAAGGCTTATGGCAGAGGGTCTCTTCGACAAAGGCCATAAAAAGCCAATACCCCGCTTTCCGGAGCGCATAGCTCTTATCACAAGCGGAGCGGGCGCCGCTGTCAGGGACATGATCAGGGTCTCGGGAAAGCGCTGGCCCATGTCCAAGATAATCGTAATGCCTGTAAGAGTGCAGGGGGTGGAAGCTCCCGCAGAGATAAGGGGAGCCATTGCCTATGCTAACCGCTATAAGGTGGCCGATCTGATAATTACGGGACGCGGTGGAGGCAGCATAGAAGATCTTTGGGCCTTCAATGATGAGCGTGTGGCCAGAGCCATATATGAAAGCGAGATTCCCGTTATCTCCGCGGTAGGTCATGAGCCGGATGTGACAATTGCCGACTTTGTGGCTGACCTTCGTGCCGCAACTCCTTCAAACGGAGCGGAGCTTGCCGTGCCCGACCGGGAGGAGATGCTCCAGTATCTGGATTCTCTGGAGATACGTTCCCGTCAGGCTCTTATGAAAAAGCTTGAGGTATACAGGCGCAGGCTTGGTGAGCTTGCATCCCGTCCTGTTCTTAAAAGTCCCACCGGCTATATAGAGCTCAAGCGATTGGAAACGGAGATGCTGAAAAACCGCCTTCTTTCCGTGCAGGAGCAGAGACTTTCGGCTCTGCGCCGCTATTATGTTGGCTATGCATCCTCGCTGGATGCGCTCAGTCCCCTTAAAGTTCTTGCCAGAGGCTACGCAGTGCCAAGCACTGAGGACGGACGGGTTCTGAGAAAGGCCGGGGAAGCAGAGATAGGACAGAGAATTGACCTTACTCTCTCCGACGGTATGCTGCGCTGCCGTGTGGAGGAAAAAGTGAAAGGAGATATTAAAGAATGAACTTTGAGCAGTCTCTTAAAAGACTTGATGAAATAGTAAAAAATCTTGAGAAGGGCGATGTGCCTCTCTCTGAATCCATGAGTCTCTTTGAAGAAGGCACAGCCCTTATAAAAAACTGCGGCAAGCTTCTGGATGAGGCCGAGCAGAAGGTTGTCATGCTGAAAAAAGGTCCGGACGGAGATCCTGTTGAACTGCCATTTGACATGGAATAAGCAGCCGCTCCACAATAGTATTTATGAATATTCACGAAATTGAGTGAATATTTTCGTTAAGTAAAATGCCCGTGAATTGTTGTATTCACGGGCATTTTTTGGTATTATAATATATTAGGATAACTATGTATATTCATCGAGGTAAAACGATGTATAAAATATTGAATAAAATTCATTCTTCCGCGGATGTGCACGCTCTAACAACGGATGAGCTTGAAACTCTGTGCCTTGAACTGCGCAGGGCAATAATGGAAAATGTATCAAAAACCGGGGGACATCTTGCATCCAATCTTGGAGCCGTGGAACTCACCGCCGCTATACACAGAGTATATGATACCGGAAGGGACCGTCTTGTTTTCGATGTGGGACACCAGTGCTATGCCCATAAGATGATAAGCGGCAGACTGGATAAGTTTGAAACACTTCGCAAGCTGGACGGCATTTCGGGTTTTCCCAGACCCTGGGAGTCACAGGATGACGCCTGCGTCGCGGGCCACGCCTCCACATCCATATCCAATGCCCTTGGAATGGCCAGAGCACGCACCATTTTGGGCGAGGACTATGATGTTGTGGCTGTGATCGGTGACGGAGCCCTGACAGGAGGTCTTGCCTACGAAGGCCTTAATGACTGCGGTGAAAGCGGCGAGCCTATTGTTATTATTCTCAATGATAATGAGATGAGCATAGACCGCAATGTGGGCGGTATGGCGAGACTTCTTGCCCGGCAGAGGGTGCGAAGCAGCTACATCTCCTTCAAAAAGATCTACCGCCGTGTGGTTGCAAGATGCAGGCCTCTTTATCGGATGCTGCACCATGTGAAGGAATGGGTGAAGGATATTTTCCTTCCCGACAACATGTTTGAGAATATGGGCTTTTACTATCTTGGACCCATTGACGGACATGATATGAAAACTCTTGTACGCACTCTTCGCTATGCCCGTGAACTCAGGGTTCCGACTCTTGTCCATGTGCTCACTGTAAAGGGAAAGGGTTATGATCCTGCGGAGGCTGCTCCCGAGAAATACCACGGCGTTGGTGCCTTCGATATCAGCAGCGGCATAAAAGGGGAGGAAAAGCCCTGCTTTTCCAGAGTATTCGGCTCTGCTCTTTCCGAATTGGCAGAGAAGGACGAGACGATTGTGGGCATAACTGCCGCCATGGTCAGCGGTACAGGTATGGATGGCTTTGCCCAGTGTTTCCCCAAGCGTTTTTATGACGTGGGCATTGCGGAAGGGCATGCTGTCAGCATGGCTGCAGGCATGGCAAAGCAGGGGCTTAAGCCCGTATTTGCAGTATACTCAAGCTTTTTGCAGCGTTCATACGATATGCTCATCCACGATGTGGGTCTGGATGGACTTCATGTGGTTCTGGGTGTGGACAGAAGCGGTATAGTGGGAGCGGACGGAGAGACCCATCAGGGTGTTTTCAGTCCGGGCTATCTGTGTCAGATTCCCGGTATGGCAGTTTTTGCTCCCTCAAGCTATGCCGAGCTTAACAGCATGCTTGCAGAGGCTATGAATTATGAAGGCCCTGCCGCTGTATGCTATCCAAGAGGGGCAGAGGGTAGCTACAAATCCGATAATTCAGGATGCGATGAGTATTTGCTTCGTGAGGGAAATGATCTCACAATAGTCAGTTACGGAATAATGGTGAATGAGGCTGTTTCCGCGGCTGAGCTTCTGGCGGAGAATGGCATCAGGGCGGAGGTAGTCAAGCTCTCACGCCTTGACAAAGCGGATTACCCCCTTGTCTATGCTTCTGCCGCAAAAACCGGAAGAATAATAATTGCCGAGGAATCTGCCCGCAGGGGAAGTCTTGGCACAAGAATAATGGCCGGACTTCTCAGAAACGGAGTGGCTGTCAAAAATGCCCGTGGTCTGGATCTCGGCAGCGGCATTGTTGAGCACGGAAGCGTTAATGAGCTTCGGAAAAAATACGGCATTGATGCCGAGGGCATAGCCCGGACTTATATGGAGTGGACAGAAAATGAAAAAAGTAAGGCTTGATCAGCTGATATTTGATATGGGTTTTGTTCCCAGCAGGGAAAGAGCAAAAACCACTATAATGGCAGGAAACGTATTTGTAGACGGCCAGAGAGTGGATAAGCCCGGCACAGCCGTTGATCCCGAGAAGAAGATAGAGGTAAGGGGAGAAGCTTTGCCCTATGTTTCCCGCGGCGGTCTGAAGCTTGAAAAAGCTTTGAAGGTGTTTCCGGTTGACCCCACCGGCTGCTTGTGCATAGACTGCGGTGCGTCCACCGGAGGTTTCACCGATGTTCTTTTGCAGAATGGCGCGGCAAAGGTATATGCCGTGGATGTGGGCTACGGTCAGCTGGCCTGGAAGCTTCGCAGCGATGAGAGAGTTATCAACATGGAGCGCACCAATGTGCGCTATATCACCGATGAACAGATTCCCGAAAAGCTGGATCTTGCGGTTATGGATCTTGCTTTTATCTCCATTGAACTGGTGATTCCTGCTGTGAGAGAGCTTTTGCGTGAAAATGGCGATATACTTTGCCTCATAAAGCCCCAGTTCGAGGCAGGCAGAGAAAAAGTGGGCAAAAAGGGCGTTGTCCGTGAGCCGGCTGTCCACCTCGAGGTGCTCAGGCGCTTCATGGCCTTTGTACCCGAGGCTGGCTTTACCCTCATGGGGCTGAGCTTTTCTCCCATCCGCGGGCCTGAAGGAAATATAGAATATCTTGGCTGGATCAAAAAGGGAGAGCATGAAGCTCCCGTTATAGACCCTCTTCCCATTGTTGAGGCCTCCCACAGCTCGTTTAAGGAGGGAAAGCAATGAGGAGAAAGGTTGTTCTTTGCCCAAACCCCTATAAGGACAGAGAGCTTGAGGTCACTCTTGAGGCCCGTCAGCTGCTGATGCAGGCCGGTATAGAGGTTGACATAAGTCCGGAATTTTTGGGAGACGAGGGCATAAGCCTCCCTGCGGGACTTGAATATAAAGAGTTGGAAGAAGCTCTTGACGGAGCCGTGCTGGTTGTTTCCCTTGGGGGCGATGGCACCATAATGCATACTGCCCGTCGTATGGTGGGCCACAGAGTTCCCATGATAGGTGTTAATCTGGGCAGTGTAGGCTTTCTCTCCGAGCTTGACAGAAGCGACATTGGTCGGCTTGTTACCGCAGCCCAGGGCAGCTTTACTCCCAGTCCGAGAATGATGCTCAAGGTGGAGCTTGTGAGAAGGGGAGAGGTGGTTTTCCATAGCTACGCTCTCAATGATGCCACTGTTCACGGTGTCATGCAGATAGTTCACGTGGTTGCCTGCGGTGACGGAAGGCGAATTCTTGAGTTCAACGGAGACGGCATAGTGGTTTCTTCGCCCACCGGTTCTTCCGCTTACTCAATGTCTGCAGGCGGTCCTCTCGTAGAACCCACGGTGGAAAATATTATTCTCACTCCGATCTGCCCCCATGCGCTTCTTGCCAGAAGCTGCGTTTTGGCGCCGGACAGAGTTGTTACCATTGAGCTTAGCCGTCTGAGAGGCAGAGCTATGCTTTCTGTGGACGGTGTTGATGTGAACATAGAAGAGGGCGACACTGTGCGGGTGAGAAAATCCGGTTACCAGACCATGCTTGCTCACGTTGGCTCAAAGAGCTTTTACGATATAGTATTTGAAAAGTTGGGTGATACAAAATGAAGTCATTGAGACAGGAAAAAATAGTAGAGATCATCAGCAAAAGAAATATCGAGACCCAGAACCAGCTTATGACCGCCCTTCTTGCAGAGGGCATCAAGAGCACTCAGGCAACCCTTTCAAGAGATATCCGTGACCTCCATCTTGTTAAGGAACTCAGCAGCGACGGAGTTTATCGCTATGTGCTTGGCTCCAGAGAAGGCGTTTCCGACTTTGACCAGAGGCTTAAAAAGATCTTCCGCGAGAGTGTTGTGGACTACGCTGTGGCTCAGAATATCATCGTTATCAAGACTCTTCCCGGTCTTGCAAATGCAGCGTGCTCAGCTCTTGACAACATGGATATATTCAATCTTGTAGGCTCTATTGCCGGAGACGATACTGCATTTCTTGCAATGAAAGATAATGCATCTGCCGAACATTTCTACAAGGAGATAGAGGACCTGCTGTAAGGGGGATTTTGAAACATGCTTTGCAATCTTCATATTGAAAACATTGCTGTTATAGAGCGCGCCGATGTTGAGTTTTCTCCCGGCTTCAATGTGCTGACCGGTGAGACCGGTGCAGGTAAGAGCATGATAATAGACTCTCTGGATGCCGTTTTGGGAGGCAGAGCCAGCAGGGAAATAGTGCGCCACGGAGCGGATAAAGCCCTTGTAAGCGCAGTTTTCACCTGCCCTGAGGCCGATGCATGGTTTGAGGAAAACGATATTGACGCTGAAGAGGAAATAATAATTCAGCGACGCATATCTGCCGAGGGCAAAAGCTCCTGCCGGGTAAACGGAATGCCCGTAACTGTGCAGCAGCTGCGCGCTCTTGGATCTCTGCTGCTGGATATCCACGGCCAGAATGACGGACGCCAGCTTCTTGATGAGGCGAGACATCTGGGCTATCTGGACTCCTTTGGCAATCTTTATGAGCTGAAGGAAGACTATGTCCAAAGCTACAGGTCATGGCGCGGGATCCAAAAAGAGATAGAGCGCCTGTCTATGGACGAGCTTGAAAAAGCCCGTCTTACGGAGAATCTCCGCTATCAGATAGATGAGATAGAAGCTGCCGATATCCGCATAGGCGAGGAGGACGAGCTTAATGAGCGCCGCAGCCTTATGAAAAATTCCGGCAAGCTCACCGAGGCACTGGACACCGCTTACGAGGCCCTTTACAGCGGCTCAGAGAGCGCAATATCCCTTGCTTCCGATGCCGAGGACTGTGTGAGCCATGCATCCAACTATGCGTCAGAGCTTGGAGAAACCCTTAAAATAATCTCCGATGCACGGTTTATGCTTGAGGATGCCGCAGAGCGCATAAACGATATGCGTGCTGCGCTGGATTTCTCGCCTGAGGAATACGACGCTATTGAAAGCCGGCTTTCACTTCTTCGCCGACTTGAGCGGAAGTATGGACTGGACGAGGAAGCAATACTAGCCCATCTTGAATCCTGCCGCAGCCGCCTTGAGGAGATTGAGTTTGCGGGGGATATGCTGCTGCGCCTTGAAAAGGACAGCGACAAGCTGGAAAAGGAAATACTGAAAAAGGGCGCGGCTCTCACCAAGGCCAGAAAGGATGCTGCCGACAGACTTTCCCAGCGTGTGGAGAGTGAGCTTAAGTATCTCAGCATGCCCTCCGTGCGCTTCGTGGCAAAGGTGGAGCCGACAACAGAAAGCCGTGGCTTTGGAGCCACGGGCTGCGATGATGTTAAGTTTTATATGTCCGCCAATGCAGGTGAGGAGCCGGGACGCATTTCACGCATAGCCTCCGGAGGTGAGCTCAGCCGCATCATGCTTGCAATGAAAGGTGTTCTGGCGGAGGGAGACAAGGTTGAGAGCCTTGTTTTTGATGAGATCGACACAGGCGTTTCCGGCATTGCCGCCCAGCGTGTGGGCGAAAAAATAGGCCAGATGAGCGGCACAAAGCAGGTGATTTGCATAACCCATCTGCCTCAGATAGCTGCCATGGCTGATACACATTTCAATATCCGCAAGGATGAACGCAGCGGCAGAACCTATACCAGCGTCACTGAGCTTGACCGTGAGGGAAGGCTTCATGAGCTGGCCCGTCTCTACGGCGGCGATGTGGTGACGGAGCTCACATTGCGCTCCGCTGAGGAGCAGCTTAATGCAGCTGAGGAATTCAAGACAGAGCACAGGTGATATAGCTTGACTAAGACAAAAAACTGGGGCACAGACTTCACAAGCGGGCCTATTATGCCCATGCTGCTGAAGTTCTTTCTGCCCTTTCTTCTGGCGAATGCCCTAAACAATCTATATAACACCGTTGACACCATTATTATCGGTCAGTTTTTGGGAAGCTACGGTATAGTGGCGGTGAGCATGGGCGGCAAGATGCTGAATCTTTATACCATCATCAGCACATCTCTTGCGGCCGCAGGTCAGGTGCTTATCTCCCAGCATATCGGAGCGGGAGAACGCCATGAGCTGAACCCCACCATCGGCAATCTGTTTACGGAGCTTCTTGGACTTTCCGTTGTATTTGCTGTGCTTACCTTTATTTTTGGTGAAAACCTGCTGAGACTTATCAACACACCCGAGGAGTCTTTGGCTCCGGCTCTCAGCTATCTGAGAATAACCAGCATTGGCCTGCCACTCATCTTCGGATATAATGCCGTCAGCTCAGTTCTCAGAGCTATGGGGGACAGCAAAAGCCCTCTGCTTTTTATTGCCATTGCCACGGTGCTGAACACGGTACTGGACATTGTGTTCATAGTTGCCTTTAATATGGGCGTTGCGGGAACTGCCCTTGCAACTGTTCTGGGACAGGGTATCTCTCTCCTGTTCTCCCTCAGTCTCCTTTACCACCGCAGAGAGCATTTCGGATTTGATTTCCGGCTTCGCTCCTTCAAGCCAATTTGGCGCAGACTTGGTCTGCTGCTTAAGCTGGGCTTGCCCCTTTCCATGCGCGGTGTGTTCATTATAGGCACTCAGTTTTATATGCTCAGCTTCATCAATTCCTACGGTGTGGCCGCCGCTGCCGCATATAATGTCAGCGACAAGATTTATCACATTGCCAATATATTTGCAATTTCTGTCAGGGAAGCTTCGGGCACCATTGTTGCCCAGAATATCGGCGCTGAGCGTCTTGACAGGGTAAGGGAAACTGTGAGAAGCGTTGCTATTGTGTCTTTTTCCGCTGCCTTCGTGATGGCGCTGTTTTCAGTACTTTTTCCCAATTTTATATTTTCACTCTTCACGTCCGACCCGGAAGTTCTCTCTCAGGCAAGGGTATTTATGCTTATCTGCTGCATAATATATTTCCTCTCCGCAGCTATAGCTCCCTATGAGGGCGTCGTGTCCGGAACAGGCAATGCAAAGCTTGGCTTTATCGGAGGAATGCTGGATGGAGTTGTGTTCCGAGTGGGCTTTTGCATGCTCTTCGGGCTGGTTCTCGGCATGGGCGCAAAGGGCTTCTTCCTTGGCGATGCACTTGCAAGAACGGGTATAGTGCTGGTGGGCGCTATCTATTACCATTCAGGCAAGTGGAAAAGCTACAGGATTTTGCCCAAATCATAAGGAGGTAAATGATGTTTTCTGTTTTGGAAGTAAAGCGTGAGGCAAGAGCTTCAATAAAAGAGGCCATAGGCTCTGTGCTTCTGGTCAGCTTTGTATATGTGCTTATAGATCAACTGCTTAATTGGCTTGGATTGAAGATAACATACGGCAGCATTGATCCCTATCATGTTGTAGAAGTGCTTATGAGTGCGGATAATACAGCTATTGAGGAGCTTATGAATGAACTGCCCACTGCCAGCGGCTTCGGTCAGCTTATCAGCACCGCCATGGACATAATGGTTATGATGCTTGCTGCAGGACTTACTTACTTCTGCCTGCTGATAAGTCGGCGTATCAAAGCCGGTGTCGGCGATTTGTTCGATATTTTCAACATCTTCCTGAGAGTCCTTGGCCTTTTGATGCTTACAGCAATATACACTATGCTGTGGAGTCTGCTTTTTATAATTCCCGGTATTATAGCTGCCTACCGCTACTCTATGGCTATATATATTCTGCTTGACAGACCGGATATAAGCGTTGTGGACTGCATACGCCTGAGCTGCCAGATGACAGAGGGAAGCAAGGGACGCCTTTTCCTGTTGGATATTAGCTTTGCGCTTTGGATGCTGGCGTCTGCAGCGGCTTCTGTCCTCCTTGCAGGCACTCCTGTTCTGGCTATGCTGACAGGCGGAATAATCAGCATTATCTATGTTCCATATTATCAGGTGAGCCTTGCGAATGTTTATAACCGCCTTTCCAATTGGCAGCCGGAGACGGAAGCGGAGTGCAGCGAGAAAGCAAGCGAAGAGCCATTTGATTCTTCCTCATGGTACGATAACTGAAAAATAACTGCGTGAATAACAGAAAATCCCTGCTGCGGAATATCCGCGGCAGTGATTTTGATGTTTAGGCATACATTCGGCGAATGTAATGCCGGTTGGGCGCGCCAAATCGCTGGGGTTTACTCGTAATAGCTGTTGGCATATTCCAGAAGCATCTCAACATTTTCCCGTTCTTCTTCGTCGAGGTAGGAAAGGGCTGTGGTATAGCTAACTCGGTCGTGCTGATAGAGCATACGCAGCGCAATGCTGTATTGCTCAGCCAAAGCTCCGTCGCTAAGAAGAGAGCCTTTCATAATATAGAGATTGCGAATAAGCCGGTTATCATGGGAATCATTGTCGTTAACAGCACTCTCGGTCAGCATATCCATAAATTCCATGTTGAAATCGCTGCCTGCAACAATAGACGCTTTGGCAATTGGCAGAAGTTTCAGGAAGCCACTTTCGTCATTTTCCTCAATGGCGGTTCTCAGCATTTCCACAATCTCCGCATCTGTGAGGCCATAGCGGTAATAGCCCCATTCCACGCCGCCGGTGTTGCTCTCCACCATGGCCCAGGCTCCGTCAATAAGACGGGTGAAAGTCAGATACTGGGTGGTGATTATCCAGCCCTGATACTCGTTTCTCCCCATATAGGCATTTCCGGCTATCATTTCCCGCGCGAGGGTGGGATTTTCGGGTTTCATTGCATAGACGGCGCGGGCGATAAAGCTCCTTTCGTCAAGACTGAGCATATCCACTTTATACTCAATAGGCTTATAGTCCGTCATGCGGATAAGTCCGCCCATGGGGTAAGCAAGGACATTTCGCCGCAATGCATTTTCCATATAGTCGGCGATAATCTCCTCATAGCTACCGGTGAGGTACAGCTGCTCTCTGGGAGTTTCTCCCCGGTTTTTTACTACAAGTTCAATAGAGTCTCGATCAAAGCTGATAAAGGAAAACTCGTTGCTGACGGCTTTTTCGGCATAGATCTCACCCTTTTCGTCAGTAGAGTAGTCGATGTAATCAGTGATATAGGCGATGAAGTTGCCGCTGCGGTCAAAGCGGAAGCGGATGGCATCAAACTCCATATCGTTCCCGGGCTTTGCGTAGCTGACGGTGACAAAATCGCCGATGTACTCAATGCCCCAAAGCTCGCGCTCGGAAAGCTCCTCGAAAAGTCCGGGATTGCTTATTTCATGAACGCTCTTGCTGTCAAGCCATATGCCGTTACTCATAGTCTGGTGATTGCGTTCTATTTCCCGATAGGCAGGTTTGCCGTCCATGTAAATAAGGCAATCCTGATACTGACCCAAATCATCGGAATCGCTATACCAGTATTTTTCCCTATGCTCTGTGTGGCGGTTGCTGTCATAGGCGCTTGAGCTGGTGGTCATAATGCGAAAAGCCATGGCATCGGTGCTCTGCAGGAGCAGCAGCGCCTCCTCAGCCTTGCCCGTCCACTGATTTTCAAGGGTGTTCTGGTGAGTGATGAACTCCGCAGAGTAACCCCCGGTGCCCATATCAACGCACTCCCAGATGCCCTCACCACTCTGACGCAGGGTGAACATTGCGGTGCGAACCAGCATGCCATCGTATTCACCCTCACCCTCACCGGTGTTGCCCGCCCACCAGTGGGGAAGTTCGGGGAATACGGGTTTGATAGCGTATTCCATGAGTCCTACCACATATTTGCCGTCATAGCTTTCAGAAACTGCCTGACAGTTTATTACTCTGTAATCCGTTATGGACTTCTCATCATCGGACGGTATGCTGAGCATCTCTTGCCGGTATATTTGTTCTGCATAGGTTTTAACAAGCTCATCGCTGCTGCCGCTGTGATAGAAAAAACGCTGGCCGCTGCTTATGATATTTCTGAGCGCAGTCATGTTTTCTTGGCCTATATCCCAGCACTTGCCATCGGAATATATGTTGGAGCAGCCGTCACCGGGAAGGCAGAACGCAGTATTGCCGTTTTCCCCACTTAGAACAATAAGATCTCCGTGGGCGCAATTGCCGATGTAGCCAAGCTCCACTGCGGAGTCGATCATCTTCAAAACAGCATCAATGGTGCCTTTGTCCTTGAAGGTAATCTGGCTTCCTGCGCTGCCGTAATAGCTCATTTCGTTGTATTCTCCCATGCTGCCGGGAGCAAGAGCCTGCTGTTTCTCGTTCACGGTCAGGCGGAATACGGCATCATAGCTTTCCTGCTCGTAGGCATTTTCCTCGGCAATATACCTGCCCGGAGGACCATTTACGGAGAATACACAGTAGTAGGTTCCGGGAGATAGCCAGTGAAGAGCTTTGACACCCCAAATGCCTGCGTCCTCAAAAACGGGGTTCATATCCTCGTCATATACCCTCAGAGGTTCAAAACTGCCATAGCCTGCATATATGCCTATACCGGGATGGTAAGTTTCCGTGGGGATATTGTTTTTCACATAGTCTTCGTTTATTACATTGGCGAGCTTTACGCCGTCTGCCATAAGCCAGCCCTCATCCGTCCATGTGCGGGAGGAACGGGGATGGAGATAGCAGCCGATGGAGGCATTGCTGGTTACCATAGCTATGGGCAGCGTGATATCAGCATTGCCGCTTACGTAGTCATTGTACATTTCCGCGGCTGCGGCAGTATAGACATTGCCATAACGCTGTATATAGTCGGCGGCTGCATATTTCTGCAGCTGGGCCTCTGAAAGCGTTCCAAGAGGGTTCCATATTTCAATGCCGTTAACATGGTTGCAGGAGATAACCATATATATGTATTCCTGCTGCGTACCAATGGAGTCCGCTTCAACGCTTATGCTCCAGTCAAGACGGTATACCTCAACTGCGCGATCAAGGCCTGCAACACCGCTGTTCATTGGCTTGAGACTGTCTATACGGGCTTCTTTGATAAGCGCATTGCTGCCGAAAGTGAGGGGGATGCTCTTCATATCCTCATGCACTATGCTTACTGCATAGCTGAGGATTGCATCGTTATATTCCAGCATTTCCTCGCGTATGGAAACACCGTCTTTCATATATCCGGCCAGTGCCAGCTCCCGGCTGAAGAAAATTTCCTCAAGCCAGTCGGGCAGTTCCGGACGCACAAGCAGGTAATCACCAAGACTGCCAAGACTGCATGTGAGAAAAGCTCCGTCGCTGAAGTAAAGGGCAAAGCCTACCTTGCCGGACCCTTCCGGTATCTGATCAATGCTTCGTATGTATTCGCCGTACGCAAACTTTTTGACATACTCTAAAAGTTCGTCTTCGTATTCAGCGGGAACAGTGGGGTTGCTTTCTCCGTTTTTATAAAGCTCAACACGGTCAAGCTCCATACCACCGGATACTACAGGTGTTCCCTCCAGACTGAGATAGCTGCTGGCACTGAACGGCTCGTCATACTCCTGTCCCTTTTCGTCCAGCATGGCAAAGTCCACAACTATATGACAAGGAGAGTTCTTAAGGTCATACTTAACGGAAACATATTGCTGACGAAGTCCGTCTCCTGCTTCAAGAATGTAGCCCTCGCTGCGGCTGACTACACTCCCGCCATCCAGCTCAAGGCCGTTTTCAAAAGCCACGCTTTCTGCAAGAGGCAGAGCCTCTTTACGCGCCTCCTTGTCTGTAAAGCCCCTGTTAGCACCGGAGAAGGTGCAAAAAGCTGCAATTGCGGCAATGATGAGCACAGCAACAAGAGTATACACAGCCATCTTTGGCTTTTTGGCGATAAGCATTATTCGCTCTTTAATACTCTTTCCGCTGCCGGTCATGGTGGTGGCGGTGTGGGCAAGAGCGGTGATATCCCTCCGCTGACAGGTCATGCCAATAAGAGTGCGTCCATAGGGGGCCCGCTCAGCCTCGCCCAGCCGCTTTATTGCGCCCTCGTCGCAGGCAAGCTCTGCATCTCTCTTGCTGAGCACAGCAGCCCACCAGACAAGGGGATTATACCAGTGCAGAGCAAGGGCGATGCAGCGCAGTATAGCCCAGATGTTGTCCCCGTGGCGGTAGTGGGTAAATTCGTGAGCCAGTACATGGCGCATGGTTCCAAGGTCATTTTCGCATTCCGGAGTAATATACACTGCCGGACGGAGAAGTCCAAAAAGGCAGGGCGTGGGTATCATTTCAGAAATATAGACAGGCACTATGCTGCCGGGGATATCTATTTCCCTGCGGCTGCGGCGCAGGGCAGAGCCAAAGCGGAGATTGGTGATAAGAAAATACACCGCCATCACCGCCGCGCCGCATATCCAAAGGGGCACGAGGATATCCCGAAGCTTAATGGCTCTTTCAAGCTGCTGAAACTCTGCCTGACTGGTGTTTGTCATTATTTGTGTTGGAAAGGCATGGTCGCTGTCTCCGGGATGGTAGCCATTGATGCTGCCCACTGTGGAGGGGACGGTCAGCTCGAGATCTGTTGCCGAGCTGGAAATTATAATGGGATTATTGGGCTTGAAATCAATATCCTCCATGCTGCCCAGCTCGGCGGCAGTGTCTATAAGCTCCACGGTCTTTAAGCTGCCCGCCAGATTCATAACGCTGATACTGCTCTCGAAAAATGAGACGGGCAATAGCAGACGCAAAAGCACAATGCCCCAGAGCGCATACTGCAGCCGCAGGCTGATTTTGCCTCTAAGCGCACGCCGAAGAAGAATGATAACAAGAATGAGCAGAGAAGATGTGATGATCCATTCCGTCATGCCTTGTTCGCCTCCTCCGCTTTTTTCAGTATGTCGTAAAGCTCGGCTATCTCGCTGTCGCTGAGGGCGGTTTTTTCCGTCATGGCGGAGAGCATAAGGCTCAATGAGCCGTGGTAGACTCGACCTAAAAAGTCTTCGGTCTCCTGCATTGCGGCATCTTCGCGTTCTATGAGAGGGGAGTAACTCTTCATAGAGCCGCTTTCGTCGCAGCGGATAAGCCCTTTTTCGGTCATGCGCCGCAGCATGGTGAGAGTGGTGGAGCGGGTCCAGCCCACGCTCTTTGCCAGACATTCCACGGCCTCACGGCCTGTGCAGGGGCTTTTTTCCCAGAGACACTCCATAAGATGCCACTCGGTGGGAGTGAGACTGATTTCATGAGAATTCATTATGTCAACCTCCTTTGCAAAGATTTATTGTGTTTACATTGTAAACATATCACATTGAGTTTACATTGTCAACAGGGAAAATGTGGTAATATTAATTACTTTTCAGGCGTACACACGGCATTTAGGTAAATACATTTATCGTATGGTTCGTCGGTGGCGGCGCACCGCGATAAACGCGCCACCCGTAGGGCGGGTTGACCACAGCCCGCCGTATGCGGCAGCCCACCTATTATGATAATTAAATAAGAAAAAACAGCCTTGACGACAGGACACCGTCAAGGCTGTTTATGCATATTATGTCAACTTATATCCCGAAATATCTGCTTGCGTTGCGGTGGCATATATCGCGCACCATTTCGCCGAGGAAGGGGATATCGTTGGGTGGCGTCATAATTTTAAACGCATCTGCCGGGTAGTGATTGTTATTGCAAACGTGTTAGCGTGAGTGTATAATTT
>JAZNZM010000093.1:0-2683 GCA_045594965.1 Oscillospiraceae bacterium
AGCTTTTCCACACGAAGGGAAAAGGGCTCAAGAAAGCCTCTTAGGGTCTCCAGATGCTGCTCGGCAAGAATCTCGGTTGGAGCCATAAAAGCTGCCTGATGCCCTGCGCGGCAAACGCTCCAGATGCAGGCGGCGGCCACAAGGGTTTTACCGCTGCCAACATCGCCCTGCACAAGGCGGTTCATTGGCTTGCCGGAGGCCATGTCGGAGAGGGCGTCCTCGGTGGCTCTGCGCTGAGCGCCCGTGGGAGAGAAGGGGAGAGAGCCCCAGAATTCCGAAAGGGGAGAGCCTTCGATTATCTTTCCGCCGAAGCGTTCTCTTCCGGAACGCATTCCGGCAAGAGCGCAGGCCAAAACAAAAAGCTCTTCAAAGACAAGACGCTTTCTGGCCAGCTCTAAAGCACCAAAATCTGTGGGGAAATGTATATTTTCGTAGGCAAAGGGCGCCTGGGCAAGTCCGTATTTCCGAACAACTTCCTGAGGGAGCGCATCCGGGACATCCATTCCGGACTCATTAAGAGCTGTGCGTACATAGCCTGTCATCATCTTGCCGGAAATACCCTTTGTAAGGGAGTAAACAGGTACAATTTTGCCGCCCTCCTCGCTGTCCGGGTCGGTAAGTTCAAAGGCGGGATTGGCCATTGTCCGCCGTGAGCCGGCAACTGCTATTTTCCCGTAGAAAAGGAAACAATCGCCTCTGTGGAAACGGTCACGAAGCCAACTTTGATTAAAGAAAGTTATGTCAACCGAACCGGTGTCGTCAACAGCGCGGAATTTCACAAGCTCCATTCCGCGGCGAATTCGGGACAAGGTAGGCTCATTGGCTATGAATGCCTTTATTGTGACGGGCTGATCCTCCATTGCATAGGCAATCTGGCATAGCTGGCTTCTGTCTTCGTAATTTCGGGGGAAGTGGTTGAGAAGGTCGCGCAGATTCAATATGCCAAGCTTAGCAAGACTCTTGGCTCTGGTTTCGCCAACACCCTTCAGGTATCGAATATCCTTATCAAGATTTCCCATGCACTTCGCCTCCTTTCACTCTATATGAAGATTTTATCACACAGGATTGTAAATTGCAAAAGAATCATATATAATCCAATGGAACACAAGCCCGGGAGGAAAACTATGCTTACAGTAATATTAACAGGCGGAGGCTCCCGCAGAATGGGCCGGGACAAGGCTATGCTGCCTATTGCCGGCGGCACCATGCTCCAGTATCTCATAGATAAATATTCCCCTATGGGACCCGTGGCTGTATCCGTTAATAAAGCCGGACGCTTCCCCTTTTCGGGAGCTGTGGAAATGGTGGACCGATACCCTGATATGGGGCCTCTCAACGGCTTGGTTTCCGCATACATGGAGAGCGGGGAGGAGCTAATATTCATGACGGGCACGGATCTTCCCTTTGGGGAAATCGCCCTTGTGGATCGCCTTGTGGAGCTTATGGGGGAAGCCGAGGCCTGCATCATGCGCAGAGGCAAAAAGGGCTTTGAGCCTCTGTTTGCCATATACCGCCGGAGCTGCGGAGAGAAGGCGGCAGCCTGCCTTGCTGAGGGCAGGAAATCCATAAGGGATATACTGGACGCAGTCAATGTGCGCTATGTGGAAAGCGTGGAGCTTCCTGAGTTTGACCTTGACAGGATACTCATGAATGTGAATACTCCCGAGGAATTTGAGGAAATGAAAAATTTAATACTTTAAATACCAAAATCGGCTTGACATTCACTTTAAAGTGTGACATTATCATCTTGTGCTTGAAAGCCTTGAGCATTTATCACGGCGGCTTTAGCCGCCGTGTTCTTTTTTTATCAACAATAACAGGAGACATGAGAAATGCCTATTACCGAGCTGCTGTCCAGAAATGCCACTTACTTCAAAAATGAGGTTGCCCTTGTTGAAATAAATCCTGCTGTCAACGCACCCCGTGTAACGTGGAGAGAGTATTCTCTCATCGAGTCAAGCCGTGGCGGAGCCTTCCGCAAGGAGATGAGCTGGGGGGATTTCGAGAGAAAGGCCTGCCGTTTTGCAAATCTCCTGCTGACAAGAGGCATCAAGAAAGGCGACAAGGTGGCAATTCTGCTGATGAACTGCCTTGAATGGCTTCCCATATATTTTGGCGTACTTAAAACCGGTGCACTGGTTGTTCCTTTGAACTATCGCTATACTGCCGATGAGATTCGCTACTGTCTTGACCTTGCGGATGTGGACGCTCTTGTGTTCGGTCCGGAGTTCACAGGCCGTGTGGAAGAGACTCTATATAAGATACCCAGAGTGAAAAACTGCTTCTATGTAGGTGAGGACTGCCCCTCATTTGCTGACAGCTATGATACTCTTATAGAGTATTGCTCCACCACCTCTCCCAGCATCTTCATTCAGGACAGCGACGAGGCTGCAATCTATTTCTCTTCCGGCACCACAGGCTTCCCCAAGGCAATTATCCATAGCCACGAGGCACTTATGCATTCCTGCAAGGTGGAGCAGGCCCATCACGGACAGACCAAGGACGATGTGTTCCTCTGCATCCCACCCCTTTACCATACCGGCGCCAAGATGCACTGGTTCGGCTCTCTGCTTTCCGGAAGCCGCGGCGTAATTCTGAGAGGTGTCAGCCCCGAGTGGATACTCCGTACCGTGAGTGAGGAGCGCTGCACCATTGTCTGGCTTCTTGTGCCCTGGGCTCAGGA
>JAZNZM010000094.1:0-3315 GCA_045594965.1 Oscillospiraceae bacterium
TCTTTTTGACAAGCTGAAACCAGTTTTTTGAACTTCAAAAAGTTCAAAAAACTTATGATTTAATCATTAAGAGGGGCCTTTGCCCCCTTAATAATCCCCCGCTGCTCTATTTCTTTTCTGCGCAGCATAGGTTTTTCGACACACTCAGAGGAGATTCATAATTGAATCTCCTCTTTTTCAAGCAAAGAAGTTTCTTGCGCTTTGGCAGTCCTTTTTTATCTGAGTCATAAGGGCTTCCGGACTATCAAACTTCCGCTCAGGGCGGATAAAGGCATGGAATTCCACACACGCGCTCTGGCCGTAAAGATCAGCTTCATAGTCCAGAATATTGGTCTCCACGGTAACCCTGTCACCACCGAAGGTGGGACGGACACCTATATTGGTAACTGCCAGATGCTCTCCGTCGGGAAGGACAACCTTGGTTGCATAAACTCCCCTTCTTGGCACAAGAACACCGTCAGAAAACACCATGTTTATGGTGGGTGCCTCCAGCTTGCTGCCGCCTATGCGGAATCCTGTTCTTACAGTATCCGTCAGCACATGGGGATGCCCGAGAAGCTCATTGGCTTTTTCCATCTCTCCCTCAAGAAGCAGACCGCGGATAAGAGTGGAGCTTACAATCTCCCCATGGCGCGTGACAGGGCTGATAATATCGCAGCCCAGCCCGTGTTCATTGCAATATTCCTTCAGTACCTTGGCAGTGCCTTGGCCTTTATATCCAAAGCAGAAGTCATGCCCCACAACAAAGTGTACCGCATTGTAGGTGCTGATGATATTTTCTATGAAGTCACGCCAATGCATACACATGGTCTGACGGTTGAAATGGATGAAATACACATTTTCGATTCCGAAAAAGCGGCTGAGCACATAACGGCGATCAGCGGCAGAGTTGATAAGCTCCACCTTCTCCCCCTTTACAAAGGTGTCCGGGTGGTTATCAAAGGTGAGAACTGCAGGCTCAGCGCCAAGATTCCCAGCAGCCTCTTTCGCCTTGTCTACAAGGGCAGCATGACCCACATGAATGCCGTCGAAGAAGCCCAGAGCCATTACCCTTTTGGATTTTTCCATGCTCAGTTTACCTCGAAAAATGATTTTATACTTATAAGCAGGCCCTTTTCAATTTTGGCAAGGGCAAGAAATTCACCTGCGGAAGAATATACACGGCAGGCCTTTTCCTCGCCGGAAACAGAAAAGCGCACGCCGTTTCTGAAAAGCTTCTCCTGCTTTGCTGTCAGGCTCAGAACAGGATAGCCCGCAAAAAGAGAATCCACATTAAGAAGCAGGCTCTCTCCTTCGCCCCTCTCGGCAATGGCTATTATGTCCTCAAGACTGCGCGCGGAATCTATGGAAAACGCTCCGGCTGCAGTACGGCGCAGATATGACATACAGCCTCCGCAGCCCAAAGCCTCGCCTATATCGTTGCAGAGCGTGCGGATATATGTACCCTTGCTGCATCGAACACGCAAAACAGCATCGCCATTCTCCCAGCCGAGAAAATCAAGACTGTGGATAACTATCTCCCTTGCCTTGCGTTCCACGCTTTCACCCTTTCGGGCTATTTCATAGAGCTTTTTTCCACCAATCTTTATGGCGGAATACATGGGTGGAATCTGGCTTATTGTGCCCTTGAAGCCTTCAAGAGCCTCCAGAAGCTGAACCTCACTTATATCCGCTTCCCTTGCGGAAAGAATATTGCCGCCGATATCCTGCGTATCTGTGCTAATTCCAAGACGCAGTCGGGCAACATACTCCTTGCTGTCAGCTTCCGCAAACTCTACAGCACGGGTGGCCCGTCCCAAAAAGACCACAAGAAGCCCTGTAGCCATGGGATCAAGAGTTCCGCTGTGGCCTATTCGCTTTTCATGGAATACGCCTCTCAGCTTTGCGCAGACATCCATGCTGGTCCAGCCGGAGGGCTTGTCTACAAGCAAAATGCCGTTCATCTATAGACCTCGTTTACAACTTCCAGAATTGCGTCAGCGAATTCATAGGGTCCCATCTCTGCATTGCAGCCTGCCGCCATGGCATGACCGCCACCTCCGAATCGGGCGCAGATATCGCTGGCATTAACCTGATCGTTGGTGCGAACAGATGCCTTACTGCGTCCCTCAGCAAGCTCACGGACGGTAATCGCAACTACGCTGCCTTTTACCTTGCCCGCGAGATTGGCAAGATCATCGCAGTCATCCTCGGTGGCTCCAGCCTCATTCATCATATCCAGAGTTACAACAGCCACATTGACAGTATTGTTCCTCACAGAACGCATGTTGGCATAGATCAGTCCTTCCAGCTTCAGACGGGAAAAGCTCATGGATCGGAAAAGCTGCTTATTCAGCCTGCCGTTCTCCGCACCGTACTCAATCACCTTTGCCGCCGCTCTCAGAGTGTCGGGATTTGTATTGCCATAGCAGAAGCATCCGGTGTCGGTGCTGATGGCGGCATAAGCCAGATTGGCCTCATCAGGGGTAAGGCAGCCGCAGAGTTCTTCAATAAGCTCAAGAATTATTTCGCCGCAGGCAGCCTTATGTCCAAAAATGCAGTTTTCCTTACCGAAACCGGGATTGCTGGCATGATGATCTATTGCCAGATCAACCTCGCCGTCAAAGTCCTTTGGGAACATACGGACATCTGCTGTATCAACGCTGACTATATAGACCTTTTCGGGTATGCTTTCCCAGAGATAGGGGCGAACGAAATCCATGTAACTCTCGGTTATCTCGGGATTATTGTAAAGACCTGCATTCTTTCCCAATCTTCTCAGTGCGGAGCAGAGTGCAGCCGCGGAGCAAAGGGTGTCTCCATCGGGACGTGAGTGGGTAACGAGAAGTATATTGTCATTGGCTCTCAGAAGAGCCGCGCAATCACATATCTTCATCTTCGCTCTCTCCGGGAATATTCAGACTTTCCATAACAGAGTGGATATGGGCGCCATATTCAATGCTCTTGTCAAGCTCAAAAATAAGCTCGGGAGTATAGCGCAGGTTAAGAGCCAGACCCAGCTCGCGGCGGAGCCAGGGAGAAGCACTCTTGACGCCTTTCTTGAATTCCTTCTCATCCACTTCGCCAAGAATAGATACATAGACTTTGCAGTAGCGCAGGTCACCGGTGGTATCCACACGGGTGATGGAGGTGAGGCTGCCCTGATTTACGCGGGGATCCTTCACCTGACGGAGAAGATTGGAAAGAACGAACTGTATATCGTCATTGGTTCTCTGAAGTTTGTTGCTTGCCATTTGGTATTACCTCCTGAAAAGGATTTATAGTTCATAACGGGCGGCAGTGGAGCCGCCCGTTATTAGTTTACTACATATTTAC
>JAZNZM010000095.1:0-5136 GCA_045594965.1 Oscillospiraceae bacterium
TGCCAAAATGGGTACCGACTATCTGGACAGAGCCGGTATTGTGTGGATGCCCATGAGAGGCAACCACGATGACAGCGAGTTTTTCAACGAGTATTACGGCCATTTTTCCGGCAAGAGCTGGTTTGTGGACTCCTATGAGGAGGGCAAGCTGGATGTCTGCGCATGGAGCTTCACCGCAGGGGGCAGGGACTACATGGTCCTGAACCTCGGCTGGGCTCCCACAGTGGTGGAGCTGGGCTGGGCAACTGAGCTGGCAGCAAACAATCCTCAGAAGAACATAATCGTTCTCTGCCACGCCTATATGAACGGCGACAACAGTCTTCTGGACTGGGATGCCGACCTCACTCCTGAGCTGAAGGAGCAGTTTATCTCCAAACTTCCCTCCGGAGTGCCCTTTGAAATGGCTATAAAGGCCATACCCGACGGAGAGGCAATCTGGGCGGCTTTCAAGGAATATGAAAATGTGGTTCTGGCCATGAGCGGCCATGTCCACAGCGAGAATATAGGCGTGTTCACGGATAACAACGCCGCCGGACGCCCTGTCAGCTCCCTGCTCATTGACCGTCAGGAGGATGACGATACGGACCATCTGGGCATGCTGGCTGTGCTCACCCTCAGCGAAGAGGGCGACATGGCTCAGGTGCACTGGTATTCCACCAGATATGACGCCTTCTATGGGGAAGAGAGCAGCTTCGCCATTGAGCTTCCCCATGTGAAAATCAGCGAAGAATGTAAGCACAGCTATGAGGTGCAGCGCACCGAACCCGGCTGCACCACCGAGGGCTACGAAACCCATGTATGCACTCTCTGCGGTGACAGCTACAGGGGTGAGAGCATTCCCGCTGCGGGACACAAGTGGGATGAGGGTGTTGCCGACGGAGCGGGCATAAAGTATACCTGCACCGTATGCGGTGAGGGTATGACAGCTGCCCAGCCGGGCCATACTCACAACTTCGTTCCCGTCGTTACAGAGCCGGGCTGCACCGAGGCAGGATATACCACATATACCTGCTCCTGCGGAGAAAGCTACAAGGATAAATACACAAGCGCCGTTGGGCACAGCTGGGATGAGGGAACGGTGACGAAGGAACCCGGCGATGGGCTGGAGGGCGAAAAAACCTACACCTGCACAGTCTGCGCCAAGACCAAAACAGAGAAGATTCCTCCTGTGGGACATGAGCATAAATATGCGGAAAGCCTTACATCCCCCACCTGCACGGAGCAGGGCTACACCACCTATACCTGTGCCTGCGGCGAGAGCTATAACGATAACTACACCGAGGCTCTTGGACATAGCTGGGGCGAGGGTGTGATCACCAAAGAGCCCACCGAGGATACCGAAGGCGAAAAGACCTTCACCTGCACCCGCTGCGATGAAACAAAAACCGAGAGCGTGCCCAGCAAGGACCACAGCCACAGCTTTGTTTCCGCTGTTACAGCGCCCAGCTGCACCGATGCGGGCTACACCACCTATACCTGCGCCTGCGGTGAAAGCTATGAGGACGACCATACCGATGCTTTGGGCCATGATTGGGACGAAGGCAAAATAAGCAGGGAGCCCACCGAGGAGGCCGAGGGCGAAAAAACCTTCACCTGCTCCCGCTGCGGCAGCACCAGAACGGAGAGCATCCCTGTTTTGGAGCACACCCACAAATACGAAGAAAGCGTAACTGCTCCCGGCTGCACCGAACCCGGTTTCACGAGCCACAGCTGCGCCTGCGGAGACAGCTACAAGGACAATGAAACCGAGGCTCTCGGCCATGACTGGGACGAGGGCAAGGTCACCAAGGAGCCAACAACGGAGGCCGAGGGTGAAAAAACCTTTACCTGCTCCCGCTGCGGCGAGACCAGAACCGAGGATATAGAGAAGCTTGAGCCGGACTGCAAGGGCAAGCACAGCTGGGACAAGGGCAGCATCACCAAGGAGCCTACAACGGAGGCCGAGGGCGAGAGAACCTTCACCTGCACCGTATGCGGTGAGACAAAAACCGAGAAGATAGACCGCATTCCTTCTGCGGATGACTTTGACGATGTGCAGAAAAAGGACTATTTCTATGAGAGCGTCAACTGGGCTCTCAGGGAAAATGTCACTACAGGTGTTTCCGGGACATCCTTCGGTCCTGCCATGGCCTGCACCCGCGCACAGGTTGTCACCTTCCTCTGGCGCGCCGCAGGCGAGCCTGCTCCCAGAAGCGAGGAAAATCCCTTTACCGATGTGAAGGAGGGAGAGTACTACTATGAGGCTGTTCTCTGGGCAGTGGAACAGGGTATCACCTCCGGCCTGAGCGATACGCTCTTCGGCCCCGGAGCCACCTGCACCCGTGCTCAGGTGGTAACCTTCCTCTGGCGCGCCGCGGGCGAGCCGGATGCAAAGAGCGCGGACTCCGACTTTGAGGATGTGAAGAGCGGCGAATACTACTGCGAGGCCGTTCTCTGGGCCGTTGAAAACGGGATAACCAGCGGACTCAAAGAAAATGTCTTCGGCCCCGGAGCCACCTGCACCCGCGCCCAGGTGGTAACCTTCCTGAGCCGTGCATTCAAATAAGGCTGAAAGCCTGATTTCCAAGTCAATCAATAAAAAAAGAACGGAGAGCCATTGTTCGGCTCTCCGTTCTTTTTTTTGCATGACGGGCTTATCAGCCCAGCATGAATGCATCTGTTTCTGCCAGAAGGCTGCTGTCGCTCTGATAGGAAAAATCGTTGGCGTTTATCTCAAGAGTCTTCCCGGGGATATACTCTGCGCGGAGCTTTCCCATATACTCTTCAAAATCCTCAAAGAGGTCAAGGCCTGTGCTTACATGCACCGGGTGTCTGTTTTCGTGGCTGATGCGGTGAAGATAACGGGCATGGAGTATCCCGTAATCTCCTCTGAGCACAAGAGTCAGCACCTCATAGCCTTTCTCAGCGGCAATGGCATGGAGCTTTTCAAGCTCACGGCTGCGGAAGTTGGCCTCCAGTATCATGCTGCAGCCGAGAGCGGCATTTTCCGAGAAAATAAAGCTCATCAGCTCCACGGCGGCACGGGAGAGCCTGAGGTTTTCCGCTCTGTCCGCAAAGCCTATGCTGTCGCCCAGCACCTCCTTCACGGTGTCCTTGTAAAGGGCAAGAATGCCGTATCTTTCAGACAGAAGACGGGCAAAGGTGGACTTGCCTGTTGCCAGATCGCCGGTTATCAGTAAGAGCTTTTTCATGGTACACCTCGGCACAGTTTTGTTGGAAATATTATATCACGGCGCAGGGAAAAAAGATAGCATAAGCCGTGGCGCGGCTGTAAATATTGTGTTATGGCTTATTGCCTAAAAAATGCCGTACTGTTAATGAAAAACACTTGACAGCGGAGGGAGAAGAGTGTATACTACCTGAGGCGTTAAGCGAAAATACTTTACAGCGGAGGTTTCGGAGTACATGGACAACACAATTCTGCGCACCATGCTCTTCGATTTCTACGGTGATCTGCTGACAGAAAAGCAGCAGGAGTACTATGACCTCCACTTCAACAGCGACCTGAGTCTTCAGGAGATAGCCGAGCAGAGCGGCGTGTCCAGACAGGCAGTCTGGGACATTATCCGCCGTGCGGAGCAGAGTCTCATGGAGTTTGAGGACAAGACCGGCCTTGTGGCAAGGGCTGTCCGCAGACGCAGAAGCCTTGAGGAGCTGGGGGAGATTATCTCCCACCTGCCTGAGAGCGATGACAAGGCGGAGATGCTCAGAATAATGGGTGAGCTTAAGGACTGAAAAAACAAAGGAGGCCGAGATAAATATGGCATTTGAATCCCTTTCCGAAAAATTATCTGCGGCCTTCAAAAAGCTTCGCGGCAAGGGCCGCCTCAGCGAGGCCGATGTAAAGGAGGCCATGCGTGAGGTGCGTCTGGCTCTTCTGGAAGCCGATGTCAGCTACAAGGTTGTCAAGGACTTCGTGAAGAAGGTCAGCGAGAGAGCTGTTGGAACTGATGTTCTGGAAAGCTTGTCTCCCGCCCAGATGGTCATCAAGATCGTCAACGAGGAGCTCGTAGCTCTTATGGGCAGCGAAAGCGTTAAGCTCAATATCGGCAGCGAAAACCCCAGCGTCTGTATGCTGGTCGGTCTTCAGGGTGCCGGTAAAACCACCAACGGCGCCAAGCTGGCGGCATATATGCGCAAGCAGGGCAAGCGCCCTCTGCTGGTTGCCTGCGACGTTTACCGTCCTGCGGCCATCAAGCAGCTGGAGACTGTTGGCAGGCAGCTGGATATTCCCGTGTTCCAGATGGGACAGGGCGATCCCGTGCAGATAGCCAAAGCTGCCATACAGCACGCCAAAATGCATGGCAACGATCTGGTGTTTCTTGACACCGCAGGTCGTCTCCATATAGATGAGCAGCTCATGGACGAGCTGAAAAACATCAAAGCGGAAACCCGACCCGCTGAGATCATGCTGGTTATTGACGCCATGATCGGTCAGGACGCGGTTACCACCGCCAAGAGCTTTGATGACGCTCTGGGAATAGACGGTATCATGCTCACCAAGCTGGACGGCGACGCCCGAGGCGGCGCGGCCCTGAGCATCAAGGCCGTCACAGGCAAGCCCATAAAATTCGCCGGCATAGGCGAAAAGCTGGACCAGATCGAGGTTTTCCACCCCGACCGTATGGCCAGCCGCATTCTGGGCATGGGCGATGTGCTCACTCTCATCGAGAAGGCCGAAAGCGCCCTTGATGAGAAAAAGGCCAAGGAGCTTGAAGAAAAGCTCCGTGCCAACAAGTTCACCCTTCAGGATTTCTACGACCAGATGGTTCAGATAAAGAACATGGGCGGCATGCAGGAAATGCTCAGCATGATGCCCGGCATGGACGCCAAGGCTCTGGCCGGAGCACAGGTGGACGAAAAGGCAATGGCAAGAACCGAGGCCATCATCCTCTCCATGACTCCCCGGGAGAGAGAAAACCCCGGCATCATCGGCTCCAGCCGCAAAAAGCGCATTGCCGCCGGCAGCGGCACCGAGGTTGTGGATGTCAACAGAGTGCTGAAGCAGTTTGAGGCTATGCAGAAGATGATGAAGCAGATGAACAGCATGGGCGGCAAGAAAATGAAGCGTATGCAGCGCATGGCAGGCCGCGGCGGCTTCCCCGGCATGGGCGGCTTCGGATTTTAATCAAAAAG
>JAZNZM010000096.1:0-4794 GCA_045594965.1 Oscillospiraceae bacterium
CCGTAACCGCCCTGCTTGCGCTTGTAAACAACGGAGAAACTGTCCTCATCCTCCTGATTGAGGAAGGCGAAGAACTCATGTTCCAGAAGATTCATCTGCAAAATGGCCTCCTCGACAGTCATGGGCTTGAGGGAGAAGCGCTTGGTGCGTACGATACGGAAATCGTCGGCCTCGGCATATTCCTCCTCGGGAATGTACTCAGGCTTGATGTCCCTCTCAAGAGCGCCGTCGCGGAGCTTTTTCTCCAGACGGGTCTTGTTCTTGCGGATCTGACGCTCGATAGCAGCCACAGCGGAGTCGATGGAGGCGTGCATATCGTGGGTCAGCTCGCTTGCGCGGAAATACATACCGTTGTTGTTCAGCGTGACTTCGACTTTGCAGCGGCCACGCTCGGTGGAGAAGGTGATTGAGGCTTCGCTTTCCCGTTTGAAGAATTTGTCCAGCTTGCCAACCTTCTTTTCGGCGTAGGCGATTACTTCGCCATCGACCTGCAGCTTGCGTTCGATAAAGTTATACTTCATATAAGTCACTCCTTTTGCTGTTTTCTCGGAGAGGGGAGACCCCTCCGTGTGTATATTATATATCAAAAGCGCACAAATGAAAAGTGAAATTGTGCAAAATAGTGCACAAAAAGCAGGGTATTGCATTTGGCAGCGGAATATGCTAAAGTAAAAATAGCGTGAGGCGAAAAGCCCCACGCTTTTTTGCGTGCCGCCATCGCAGGGGCGGCAATGGCACATCTGCGGTCAGCCCGCCCTAGGGCTCCCGCCATATGCGGGCGATTCGTGAATCGCCCCTACGGCTGCGGTATTTATTTTCGCAGGAGCCGATGCCCACATCGATCCCTATGGAAAATCCCGACTGTTGGCAGAGCCAACAGCCGGGATTCGTGCTTTTATTCTGCTGCGCCTTCCTCGCCATCTTCAACGGGAGTGTCCGCAGGGGGAGTTTCGCCGCTATCTTCGGGAGAGGTGCTCTCCTCGGGAGGGGCGCTCACATCGGGGCCGGGCTCCACAAAGGGATCCTCGCTTACCACGGGGCTGGGCTCTGTCTCGCTGAGATCAAGGTCTGTACTGATGCGGCAGTCGGGCAGAGCCTCCTGCAGCTCTCTCACAGCCTCGGGGCTGAGACCGCTGTTGCCGGAGATATAGAGATCACGGAGGGAACTGAGACCCATGAGAGGGCTGAGGTCGGTGATGTTGTTGTTCTCAAGGCTCAGATACTTAAGGGAAGTAAGGCCGCTGAGAACGGAAATATCGCTGATGCCGTTGCCGTCAAGATAGAGATCCTCAAGCTTTGTGAGGCCTGCAAGGGGGCTGAGGTCGGTGATATTGTTGTGACCCAGTATCAGCTCCTTCAGTCCGGTGAGACCGGCAAGGGGGGAAATGGAGCTGACGGAGTTATCCAAAAGGCTCAGAGAGCTGAGCTTGCTCAGACCGGAGAGGGGACTCAGGTCGCTTACATCGTTGGAGTAAAGATCCAGCACCTCCAGCTCCGTGCAGCTGCTGAGAGCGCCGATATCGGAAACGGCATTGCTGCTGAGAACGAGGGTTTTGAGTTTGGTGAAATGCTCAAGACCGCTGAGATCGCTGATGCTCATGGCAGAGGCGGAAACGCTGACAGCATCGGAAGTGAATTCCGCAGAGCCAAGCTTTATTTTGTAGAACAGCTCGGAGTGGCTTATCTCGCAGTTTTTAAGGGCGGCTTCCAGCTTTTCGAACTTGTTGGCGGTGAGCTTGGGATTGTTTTCGATAGTCAGCTCGGTGAGCTTGGTGAGCTTGATGAGCACATCCAGATCACCGTCCTCAAGGTCGGTGCCCTTGAGACCCAGACGGCGGAGATTGGGCAGCTGAGTGAGCACATCTATATCCTCCAGAGGGTTGCCGCTGAGCCAGAGAGCTTCAAGATTGACGAGGTAGGGAATAACGGAAAGATCCTTTACCTTGTTGTTGTCAAGGTCAAGGTGCTTCAGCTTCGTGAGGGTCATCAGAGGACTCAGGCTTTCCACCTTATTGTTCCAAAGACAGAGCCACTCAAGCTCGGGCAGATCCACAAGGGGGCTGATGTCGACAATGGCGTTATCGCGGAGATCCAGCTTTTTGAGCTTGGTGCACTTGCTCAGGGGGCTGAGATCGCTGAGGTTCTGAGAGCGGAGATCCAGCTCGGTAACATCGGACTTGAAGGTGATGCCGCCCATGGTGATCTCCACGACCTCCTCCGTGACATCGTCGGTGTAGATGCGGCAGTCGGGAAGCTGTTCCTGAAGCTGAGCCAGCTGCACATCGGTGATGGCGATGCCCTTCATGCTGAGAGTGCGAAGGGAGCTGAGACCGTAGAGGGGGCTGAAGTCCTCAACGGGGTTATTGTCGATATAAAGGGTTTTGAGATTGCGCAGGCCGGAGAGGCCGACAAGGTCGCTTATGCGGTTATCGGAGATCTGAAGGAAATTCAGAGTGTCCATTTCCGCTATGGGGCTCAGAGATGTGATGGAATTTCCGGAAAGGGAGAGACTTTCAAGAGAGCTGAGCTTTGCGATATCCTTTATATCGCTGTCGGTGAGACCCTTGTCGCTGAGGATCAGGCTCTTGGTGTCAGGGGCAATATTCTTGCCTCCGATCTTGATGCCCTCGCCGGGCTTTTCTTCGTCGGATTCGCCCTCATTCTCATCGGGGAGGGGGGCAAGACCCTTGAGCTCCTGAAGTCTGGAGTCGATCTTGTCGCTGCCCAGACGGGAATAGCCCAGATAGAGTATCTGCACTGCCATGTCCGTGTCGCCGTCGGCATGGTAGGCCTCTGCCATAAGCAGGTAGCACTCCTCGGTGGGGTCTATGTCCATAGCTTTTTCCAGCTTCGCGATGGCCTGAGAGTAGTCTCCCTCAAGAAATGCCATTTCCGCTGCATCGTAGTGGCTCTGATATTTGCGGCTGCTTCCTGAAAAGGCAATGCAGAGAATGATAACTACGATAAGCACTCCGGCAGCGGCTGCGCTGCTGATGAACATTATCTTTTGCTTTCTGTCCATACTTTCAAATTTGTCCAGCATCTTTTTTAAAACCTCCGTAGAAGGGATATTTTCCTATACTATATATAAACAGGCAATACATCAGAGTTGTATCTCCGCTGACTATGACGGAAAAAAAGGAGAAAAGTTCCCCACAGGAGAAAAAATCAGTAATTATGCTCGAAAACCTTTATTATCTCGTCAATAACAAGCCTGAGAAGCTGGTCTGTGCCGTTGGGGAGCCACGCCATGCTGACGGGAATGGTCTCTCCGGTGGGGATATAGCAGAACTCGGAATTGGATGTGGCGGCCGTCCAGTCGTCCACAAGAAGAGAGCCTTTGCCGCAGCTGAGATCTACGATGCCGGAGCCGAGGCTGCGGCAGTAGGCGAATTCAGGGTTTATGCCGTGGCTTTTGCAGATGTCTCCGATGATATCCTTATATGTATTGCTGTTGCGGCGGTCTGAGGGGCTTTCCGCAACAAGGAAGGGATAGCGGCCAAGAGCGCGTATGCTCAGGGGACGGTCCTTGGACAGAAGGGAAGAGCAGAGAAAGCCCGTTCCTATATCTATGAGGCGGTGACTTTCTATATCCTGCTGGCGCTCAAGGTCATAGGCATACATCAGCATGATGTCAACTTCCTTGCGTCTGAGAGCGGGGAGGAAGGCCTCAGGATCAAGACCCTCAACCTCCAGCTGTATGCCGGGAAAGTGGATGGCAAAATGGCGGGCAAGGCGGGTATGAAAATGGGCGGCGTTCCATGTGAGTCCGCAGCCTATGCGCACAGTTCCGTAGGGTGTGTTGTGGCCAAGGGAGCGGATGCGCTTCATCATGGCCTCATATTCGCGGCTGTACTCTGTAAGGAAGCTGAGAAAAATCTCTCCGGCCTTTGTGAGCATGACATATTTGCCCTGGCGGTCAAAAAGAGGCACACCGATCTCGGCTTCAAGAGTGCTTATATTTTTGCTGACCGCGGGCTGGGAAACATAGAGGGCGCTGGCTGCCCGGGAAAAGCTTCTGTATTCTGCCACCGCAAGAAAACAGTTTCGCTGGCTGTCTGTCATCTTAACACCTTCTTAATAACAATCTTTGGACTCTTAGTGGAAATGTGTTCACAAAATGGCAAAAAAGCGCAAATAGATTTGTAAAATATGCCAAACAGTTATAGGAAATACTTTAGTATAACTTTCAAGTTATATATTAAATTACCATATATGTATTAGAAAATCAAGTGTGTTTGTTGTATGATAATCGCAGCATCGTTATTTTGGAAACATGTGCGGAGTTTTCAAAAAAAGGTGTGTTTACCAGAGATGGAGGTCGATTTTTTGGATTACTTTACTATCGCGATAATCGGCGTCATCGCTCTGCTGATACTGCTGATCATGGGTATGAACATCGGTATCTGCATGATGGCCGTCGGTTTCTTTGGCGTCTGGTACGTCAAGGGCAATGTCAACACCGCTCTGAGTCTGGTTAAGAACATTCCTTACACTCAGGCAACCAACTATTCCTTTACGGTCATACCGCTATTCGTCCTGATGGGTAACCTTTGTTACTACTCAGGAATGAGCTCTGACCTGTACGCTTGCGCCAGAAAGCTTCTCGGCGGCATCAGAGGCGGTCTCGCCTGCGCCACCGTCGCTGCCTGCGCATGCTTCTCCGCTATCTGCGGCTCCACCGCTGCCACCGCTGCCACCATGGGCGTTGTTGCTCTCCCCGAGATGCGCAAGGCCGGTTATGATGACGGTCTGGCCTGCGGCTCCATCGCAGCCGGCGGTACCCTCGGTATC
>JAZNZM010000097.1:0-4417 GCA_045594965.1 Oscillospiraceae bacterium
AAAAAACGAATTATCCTAAAATAATTACAAAAATGTCAAATTCGTTATATACTCTTCAGCTGTAAAATCTTATGATATATACATAAATAAAATTTAAACAAACACGAAAGGAAGCCTCACCTATGAATATGTACGCATGGAAAGACCAGATGATCGCCACCGCCAAGAAAAAGGCCACCCCCGTTCTCTCCTTCCCCTCTGTCCAGCTGATGGGCATTACCGTTCGCGAGCTTATCTCCAGCGCCGACATGCAGGCAAAGGGCATGAAGATGATTGCTGACCGCGTTGACACCGCCGCATCCGTCAGCCTTATGGACCTCTCCGTTGAGGCAGAGGCCTTCGGTTCCACCATCCGCGTAACCGATGATGAGGTTCCCACCGTTATCGGCGCCATCGTCAGCGATGAGGACGAGGCAGACGAGCTTGAAGTTCCCGAGGTTGGCGCAGCCCGCACCGGTCTTTACATCGATGCCATCCGTCAGGCCAAGGAGCTCATCACCGACCGCCCCATCTTCGCAGGCGTTATCGGTCCCTTCTCTCTGGCAGGCCGCCTTCTGGATGTCAGCGAGGCCATGATCTACTGCTACGCTGAGCCCGACATGGTTCACACCGTGCTGAGAAAGGCCACCGACTTTATCATCGAGTACATCAAGGCCTACAAGGAAGTTGGCGCAAACGGTGTTGTTATGGCCGAGCCTCTTGCCGGCATGCTCTCTCCCAAGCTCTGCGAAGAGTTCTCCGCCCCCTACGTCAAGGAGATCGTTGACGCTGTTCAGGATGAAAACTTCCTCTTCGTTTACCACAACTGCGGCGACAATATCGCCCTCATGACCGATGCCATCTTCTCCTGCGGCGCAATGGCTTACCACTTCGGCAACGCCGTTGAGCTCACCGAGATGATCCCCCACGCTCCCGCCGATGTTCTCGTCATGGGCAACGTCGACCCCGCAGGCCAGATCTGCAACGGCACTCCCGAGGGCGTCCGCGCAGCCACCCTCCACGTTCTGGAGACCTGCTCCTACGCACCCAACTTCTGCATCTCCTCCGGCTGCGACATTCCTCCCCAGTCCCCCTGGGCCAATATCGACGCCTTCTTCGCCGCTGTTGAAGAGTTCAACGCAAGATAAATTATTAATAGCTTTTCCAAACCGCGGAGCGTTTGCTCCGCGGTTTTTTGGGGAACCCCTGTATACTCGTAGGTAGGCTGCCGCCGCCTCACACCCCACTTAATGTAGGGGCGATTCACGAATCGCCCGCGGGCGACCACAGGTCGCCCCTACGAAATAACGCGTCACCACGCCGGGTCGATGTGGGCATAGCCCCCTACAAAAAACTTGCATCAACCGTAGGGCGGGGTGCCCCCACCCCGCCGCCAAAATGCGGGACGGGAAACCCGTCCCCTACGAAATAATGTTGAATTTCGGAACGGTCAAGACCGTTCCCTACAGGAGAATCCCCGTATACTCGTACCATTGTAGGGCGGCCGCTTGCCGCCGCCTCACGTCGCCCCTACAAAAAACGGTATATTCCACGTCTTGCTGTTCGAATATAATTCACCCGACGCAAACGACGCAACCATTGTTATTTGAAAAACTATACATTTTTCGCCCGGAAATGCTTGACAAAGGCATTTTGTGGGTTTATTATATTTTTTGGTTAGCGAAGGCTAATTGTTTATTTTGACTGATAGTTAGCCCCGGCTAACATCCAACAATACAGATAAGCCAAAGGTGACAGATATGAACTTGCGCGCTGCTCAGGAAGGAAAAGAATATATCATCCAGCGGATAGAGACCGATGACGAAGAGCTTAACGCTTTTCTTTTCTCCCTCGGCTGCTACAGCGGCGAGCCCATCACTGTCATTGCACATAAGAGACGGGGCTGCACCGTCTCCATAAAAGAAGCACGCTACAGCATCGACACTCAGCTGGCCGAAGCCATTATCATCTGATTTTTCAGAGGGCTAAGGTCCGCTGACAGTCTTTTGCCCATCGGTTAGCTATGGCTAACTTTTTAACAATCCAGTATATCAGCAAATTGAGATACACAGAGTCAGGAGGAAATAAAATGAGAATTGCACTTGCAGGTAACCCCAACAGCGGCAAAACCACCATGTATAATGCCCTCACCGGACGCAACGAAAAGGTGGGCAACTGGGCCGGCGTTACCGTTGAAGCCAAGATGAGTCCTATCAAAAAGGCTTATTGCCCCGATGGCGCTGAGCTTATAGCCGTTGACCTGCCCGGTGCTTACTCTATGAGCCCCTTCACCAGCGAAGAGAGCATCACCAGTGCCTATGTGAAGGGCGAAAACCCCGATGCCATCATCAATATTGTTGACGGCACCAACCTCGGCCGCAGCCTTTTCTTCACCACTCAGCTGCTGGAGCTTGGCATTCCCGTTGTGGTGGCTCTGAATAAGTCCGATGTGAACGAGGCCAAGGAAACCAGAATCGATGCCGCCGCCCTTTCTGCAAAGCTGGGCTGCCCCGTTATCGAAACCGTTTCCACCAGCGGCAAGGGTCTTGATCTGCTGGTAAAAACTGCCGCGTCTCTCTCCGGCAAGGGCCAGAAGGCTCCTTACGAGCAGGGCGGCATAGACCTCAGCGACAAGTCTGCAGTAGAGGCCGCAGACCGCAAGCGCCTTGAGTTTGTGAACAAGGTCGTTTCCTCCGTTGAAAAGCGCAAGGTGAGAGCCAACACCCGCAATTCTCAGGATAAGCTGGACGCTGTCCTCACCCACAGAGTCGGCGGCATCGTCATCTTCGCAGTGGTGATGTTCCTTGTATTCCAGATCTCTCAGGCATGGGTAGGTCCCTGGATCGCCGATCTGCTTGTTGGCTGGATCGAGAGCTTTATGGAAGTTGTCGCCGGCTGGATGGAGGGCACCGCTCCCATTCTGCAGGCGCTGGTAGTTGACGGCATCATAGGCGGTGTGGGAGCTGTTGTGGGCTTCCTGCCTCTCGTTATGGTCATGTACTTCCTCATCGCCCTCCTCGAAGACTGCGGCTATATGGCCCGCGTAAGCGTCGTTCTTGACCCCATCTTCAAGCGAGTTGGCCTTTCCGGCAAGAGCGTTATCCCCTTCGTTATCGGCATCGGCTGCGCCATCCCCGGCGTTATGGCCTCCCGCACCATCCGCAACGAGCGTGAGCGCCGCGCCACCGCCATGCTCACCCCCTTTATGCCCTGCGGCGCAAAGATCCCCGTTATCGCCCTCTTCGCAGGCGCATTCTTCGATGACGCCGGCTGGGTCAGCTTCCTCATGTATTTCCTGGGCATTGTCCTCATTTTCATCGGTGCTCTGCTTATAAACGCCATCACCGGCAACCGCGCAAAGAAGAGCTTCTTCATCATTGAGCTGCCCGAATACAAGGCTCCCTCCCTGAAGCGTGCATTCCTCTCCATGTGCTCCAGAGGCTGGGCTTACATAGTCAAGGCAGCCACCATCATCCTTGTCTGCAACACCGTTGTTCAGATTATGCAGACCTTCGGCTGGAACTTCCAGCCCGTGGATGACGCATCTCAGTCCATCCTCGCCACCATCGCAACTCCCTTTGCCTATCTCATCGTTCCCGTTGTGGGCGTTCTCAGCTGGCAGATGGCAGCAGCAGCCGTAACCGGCTTCATCGCCAAGGAGAATGTTGTTGGCACTCTGGCCGTCTGCTTTGTGGGTCTTGAGAACCTCATCGACACCGAAGAGCTTGCCATGATCGAGGGCGCAGGCGCAGAGGTCGCCGGCATTATCGCCATCACCAAGGCAGCGGCTCTGGCTTATCTCATGTTCAACCTCTATACTCCCCCCTGCTTCGCCGCTATCGGTGCAATGAACTCCGAGATGAAGAGCGCAAAGTGGCTCTGGGGCGGCATAGGCCTGCAGCTTGGCACAGGCTTCACCGTGGGCTTCCTTGTCTACCAGCTGGGCACTCTCTTCACCTCCGGCACTGTTGGCAACGGCTTTGTGGGCGGTCTCATCGCTGTTATAGTGTTCGTTGCCATCCTTGTCTGCCTTATCAGCAAAGCCAACAGGGAGATAAAAGCCGAGAAGGCAGCAAAGGTGAAGGCATGAGCGATATAATCGTTGTAATTATAGTCCTTGCCATAGTGGGCTCCGCTCTGGGCTACATCATCAATCAGAAGAGGAAGGGTGCCAAGTGCATTGGCTGCCCTCACTCAAAGGAATGCGGCAGCAAGAGCTGTTCCTGTAAATAATAATCAATCCTCCTGTTGTCCATTGACAATGGGAGGATTTTGTTTTAGCTTGATATTATAAATGCTTTTGGAGGTTTCCCATGAAATACTTTCTTGCCCAGTCTGTTATGAGGGATCCGCTCCCTGTTCCCGCCGATGATATACCAAAGGTTTATATCCCCATGCATGAGAAGCACATAGCCTACGGCATTGAATCCGGTATGAT
>JAZNZM010000098.1:0-6904 GCA_045594965.1 Oscillospiraceae bacterium
CAGGGCCTCCGGGGTATGTTTTGCGGCGTTATGGAACAAAACTATACTCCCCGACTGTACCTTACCCGTCACCCGTTCCGTGATTTCTGACGCGCTCAGGTCTTTCCAGTCCAGAGAATCCGCATCCCAAACAAATGAAAGTCCTTGCGCCACAATGATTTGTGGGGTTTTGTACTGTCTCACATAATCGAAAAAAATGACCTTATATCATTGACTAAGATAAAAATAGAACCTCGAAATATCGAGGCTCTTTTCCATTATTAAAGATATATTTCAACTCACTGAGGTCAAAAATCTACCAATATGTTGAAATGCGCAACGGTGTCCCCCGCTCATTGTTTACTTTAACATTACGCCTGGGAATGCCACGCCCGCAGCCTTTCTGATATAGTCTGGCATCATCCGGCATAATAAAGCTGTTCAAAGCATTCCCATTCGCTCACTCCGCCTATGGTACAGTACCAGTCGGAGAGCTCCAGCTCTATTCTGCACTCCCGGCCGTCATCAAGGCGCATTTCAATCCAGTCTCCCCCATCGGTGCGCAGGAAATGAAACTGCGTTCCCGCGGGAAGCACGCTGGACTTCATATCCGGCAGCATTTTCACACTCAGTTCCACTTTGGAAACGATGCTCATGGTTTCGTCGTCTATTTCAAAATACTCGTCTTTGCTCTGTGGCATACCATTGGTGGGGTCAAGGGCATAGTCTTTTACTGCGCTGTAAGTTCCAAGAAGATTCATTCTCGTGCTAAGATCGAAAGACCCGGGATTCGTTAATACCGCCCTATAAAACTCGCCGTATAGTCCCATATCGTCAAACCAAACCGAAGGCATACCTGTAGCCGGAAGTTCGCCAACATATTCCGCTCTGCCGCCGCCCAAATCAAAGACATACAATGTGCGGTAATCATTTTCTGCTGTGCCGATAACATAAAGATACCAGGCGTCTTCTCCGTCGTGAACAAGATAAGAATCCGTATCGAAGGCATAGCCACCCTCATGCTCTCCGCCGTTGAACCCGATAAGTATATTGCCGCCGTAAAAGTCCTCGCTATGGCTAAGCCGTACGCTTACTTTGTCGCGTTTTCCATCATTGGGCTTCGCGTCAAAATCGACGGCATAGGAATCCGGCAGTTCCACTGCCCAGCCCCCTTTGGGAGTCTGAAGGTATTCGTCGCGGAAAAGCTCGGGATGATCGTCAAACCATATGCGGGCTTCCAGGAGTCCCGAGGCATAGGGGGCAATATCATAGGGATTGAAGTAGAAACTTATGCCCTGATAGTCCATGCTCCAGTTATAGTCTGTCTCAAGGAAATCGGACAGCATGGTCTCGTAATCCTCATATCCCATATCCGGATAGTTTTCCGTTAGGATGTCACCGAGCAAAGCAGGAAGGCGCTCCCAGTCCGCAACTACATCGCCGATGAGCAGTTCCCTGCCGCTTTTGGAGGCATAGTTTATGCACACAAGGCCGTAAGAGGGATGCGCGCCACCCCAGTATGCATCGAACTCGCAAACAAGGCTGAGGATTTGCTCGTCTGCACGACGTACGAATAAGCTGCCTCTGTCCGAAAGCTCCGGTGAGAAACCAGAATCGGCTTCAATTGATGTGTAGATATCTGTCAGCTCATAATAAACATCCAAAGCCTCGGTGTCGCTTTCGCTTCTCATGCGGTCAAGAGCCTTGGCAAGCCTTGGGTATTTCTCCGCATCCTCACCCAGAAGCATAACCTTATCCCACTCCACGATATACTTTACTCCGTTATCTCCCCATTCCTGCATACTGTCGGAGCAGCGCCAAAGTTCAATCAGCTCGGGAGTCTCCGGGACAGGTGCGGGAGTTTCGGGTGCAGGCTCGAGAGATGGGGCAACACTCTGTTCCTTATCATTGTCTTTTTCCGAAGAAGGGTTTTCGGTAGTAACAGGTGCAGCAGTCTGGGCCGGTGCACCAACCGCGTCAGAGAGCTTTCCGCCCTCGTCTCCTCCGCAGGCGCAGAGTGAAAGCAGCATCAATGCTGCCAAAGTGGCTGCCAATATTCTTTTCATATTAAGCCGCCTTTCTGAATAATAGATGTGATCCATAGATTGAAAATGGGGAGCAGCCGTGGATGCGGCTGCTCCCCCGCTTTTTTTGTATCTGCCCACAAATCGGCTTAGAAACCGCTGAGGCGGAAGGCTATGAGTTCGTCGGAAGATCCGTCGGGACGCTCATCGGTCATGACGCAAATAATGCTTCCGTCGGGCATCTGCTGCGCGTCGCAGAACCAGGGATAGTCAGTTCCGAAGATGTCACTGTCGCTGCAGTTGCCTATCCATGTTCCGTCCTTGTCATAGAGTACGACCCAGCGCATATTACCGTCGAGGATGATATAGCCGTTGTCGGTTTCTGCCATGAAGGTGACGGAGCCGAGACCGGTTCCATCCTCATCGGTGAGTACGGTTTTGAGATTGAAGAGCTCATCATAGACATAGACCTTGTGTCCGCTGTCATCGGCCGCGTGGCCGGCAACAAAGATGTTGCCCTTGCCGTCCACAGAAAGGCAGGATATGCCGGACAGCTCCTCCAGAACGTACTCCTCGCTGCTTGCAGTGTCGGCGGTAAGGCTGACTTTCTGAACAGTATTATCGGCGAACCAGCTTATACCCCAGTTTCCGGAGGGGTGCATGGATATCTGGTCGGAGGTGCCGTAGGCGGCCACGACCTGAGTACCGTCCCATTTGAGCAGAGGGCTCATAAAGTCGGAGAGCCAGAAGCTGCCGTCATCTGCCGGGTCTATATAGAGGTACTCCTCGCCGAAGTCCAGACCGGTTATGAAAGTGAAGGCGCTGCCATCAAAGCTGTAACGCCTGACCGCTCCGTCGTTGGAGATGTATGCGTCGGAGCCCTTCAGGGCTATGCTGTGGTCGAAGGTCTCCATGGTGGTGATACTCTCAGAGAAGGGCAGCTGGCAGCTGTGCAGGGTGAAGCTGCCTATTACGGTCTCCATGGGCTCCACACTGATAGGCTCACCCTCCCATGCATAGGGCGCCTCCACGTTGCCTGTGTCGGGAATGGTGAACTCGATGGAGTTCACAAGGTTCACGAGGTCTTCGTTATGCAGGTCGCCCCAGATCTCAATATCAATGGTAACGCCTGCATTCTCAACGCGGCCCATGTAGTACATGGACTCCTCGCCGTCGCCATAGGGGATAAGCTCCTGACCGCCCACGTTCACGGTTTCAATAGCGCCTCTGGCGTAATCTTCAATGCTCAGGCCCGCATAAACAAGGCTGCTGCGGAAATTGAGGGTGGAATCGCTGTCAAGATACATATCAAGGTAGACCAGATCTTCCTCAGGATCGGCGGGATCCGGGATCCACATTTCTACGCTGCATGTATAATCGTCGTCCCAGGTATAATCCTCATCAATTACCCAGAGCTCCTCATCGTAACGGAAGTTGACCATGCCGAACTCCATGAGCGCGCCGGACTCAGCAGCGGGCTCCGGAGTGGATTCCGGGGTCTTTGCAGGCTCCTGAGGCTCTGCCGGAGCTTCGGGAACATTGTTGCTTATGCTGGGTTCACCGTCTTTGTCGCCGCAGGCGCACAAACTCAAAAGCATGAGCACAGCGAGAAACAAGGCTATGTACTTTTTCATGTCGGTTCCTTCCTTTCCTTAATTATTGGTTTTGTGTGGGTAAACAGTATAATCAGGGCTCAAATACGATGGGAAGATCCTCACCGGCTTCCATAAGAGGAACAAAGAAGCTGTCGTAGTGCTCGGGCGCTGTCAAAAGATCAGTGTCCCACTCGTTGGGCCATTTGGTAAGGACTATACTGTAGACGAGAGTATCTCCGTCGGAATCGGTGTATTCGCTACCGAATACAATTGTGTCGTCGGTTTCAAGGGTGCCGGGATCCATATACCAGTCATAATAACCTACATCGCCGGCCCAGAAGAAATTGTACTCATGGTCAATGCTGTTTGCGGCACTGGTATCGCTGAAGAAACTTCCGCCGAGCTCAAGAAACACCTGACCGAGGGCGTCGTTTGCGTAATCGTTGAAGTCGGTGTCCCAAACGGTCATTAGATAATCGCCGTCATAGGGCTCGATATATGCACAGCAATCCCAGGTATCGCCTATAAGATCTGCATAATAGCCGGTGCTTCCGTCTACAACAGCCCACCAGCCGTACCAGTCGCCGCACCAGAAATCTTCGTAGTCAAGTTCGCTTTCGGCTGCGCCCACTTCTGGTGCACTGCCTTCGCCGCGGATATAGTTATAGACATCGCCCTCTATTACGCAGCTGAGCTCGTCACCGCTGCGGGTATAGGAAATACTTTCACCCTCCAAAGTGAAGAGACCGTTGCCCCATGTGATCTCCCAGGGTTCCTCGGTCATAAATGTGCCGGTTCCGTCCTCTCTCAGTTCAACAAAGGATTTAAAACCAAGGCCGCGGAGCATCTCCATGGTTTCTTCGTCTACGGCGTTGTCGGGATTTTCGCTTTCAATGCTTGCGAGGATCCAGTAGCCGACATCGGTGTCGGCGCTGACGGTGGTGTTGGGTTCGTCTACTGACTCATCGGCGGGCTCCTCGGGCTGGGCGGGTATGCTCTCGGCTCTGGGTTTTGCGCTGGCGGGATCGATGGTGATGGAGTCATGCTCCTCATCCATAAGGTCGCTGACCTTGAATTCGATAGGTGTAGTCTTGTCGCGGAGAGCATAGGTAAGGGATACATCATGGCTGCCGCCGGGGGCCACATTCAATCTGGTGCTTTCGTCAAGTGTGTCAAGGGAGTCCTCGCTGACCCAGACAACGGCATATTCCATTTCGAGCTCGCCCTGCATGACGGTATAAAAGTAGGCCCATTCGAAGGATTCTTCGTCTTCGCCGCCGTTATGGAAGGTGAAGTTGATGACAATAGCGTCATTGCCTTCGGAATCCTTTGCGATTTCGCAGCCCTTGTACTCGGCTGTGTAAGGTCCGATGGTCAGGGTATTGGGATCATCGGGCTCTTCCTTTTCGCCACAGGCGGCAAGGATGAAAATGAGAATGAATGAAAGAATAAGAGCAATCAAGTTTTTTATTTTCATTTTTTACCTCCTGTTTATTGTTTCATATTTGCTCTAACCGACAGGCTCCGGCATTGCTGACGGGGGCGATGGGATAAGCGTGGCGGGGTACAAACCGCCGCGCTTATCTTTGTCTTACTTATCAGTCGCCCCAGACGAGTTCAAACACCTTGCCGATCTTCTCGCCGCTCCAGTAGTCGAACACCTCGAATTCTATGGGGCTCTGCTCGTTGCGCAGATCGAAGCACACCGCCACCTGAGCGGTCTGGCCGGGCAGCACACCCTCGTACAGCCTTCTGTCCGCATCCGTTTCGGCTTCGGCAGAGGGGTAGCTGTCTTCAAGCTCGATTCCGTTCTGGAAGGCCCGGCATTCTGCTTCCCAGCCCAGATGGGTAGCCTCGTCGGAGTTGTTGGTGAAGTACAGCACCACTTTGAAGACATCTTCAAATTCGTAGCCTTCCACAATATCCACGTGGTCTATGCTCACCGTGATGTTTCCCACATCGCCGGATTCCGGCACGCCGTTCAGCCACGCGGGACTGCTCACAAATTCCTCCTCCCTGGGGGAAGGACGTCCCGGAAGATCTTGGGGATCAAATTCCACGGTGAATTTCTGGTTTTCATTCCAGTAGTTTTCAAATTCCATAATAAGATTGCCGCCTGTGAGCTTCAGGGGATATTCGGCGACGCAGCGGATAGACATGCCCGGACGCAGGCACAGGAAGTTGTTTCCGTCCTCCGAAGCAATTTCATCCCAGGATGGATATGTGCTTATCTGCCTATAATCGTCCTGGCTGACCTCAAAAATAACGTAGTCCGCCGCGCATACGCTGTCGGAGCCTGTATTGGTGAAATCGTAGTAAACGCGGATAGCGTCCCTGCCGTCGCAGTCCACGAAATGCTCCGCGCCCACAACATCAATGCGGCAGTCGTCCCACTGGTCGCTTGCCAGCACTTCACCGTCGCTTACACCGCCGTTCAGGATCTCAAGACCTTCAACATAGCTGTCGGGCAGTTCGCAGCCGCTGTCAATAAGGGGTTTGTACCAATCATCATAGTTCATGGGCATCATGTCATCATAGGGCCAGCTGTCATCGCTCTGACCGTAAACATCATCCCAATATGTGCCCCAGGGGCGCAGGAAGATGTATATATCCATGGTGTCATCGGGATTTGCGGGGTCCACATACTCAAAGTCGATCCAGATCATGTCTTTGATGTCGAAGCCCATGGCGCCGGGATCCGCGCTCCAGTCGGCATGCCCGAACACATAGTCCATGAAATAGCCGCTTTCTACCCGCATTGTGCCGTATTCGGAAACACCGGGGCCGAAACAGACCTCCATGGAAGCAAGGGGAGAATCAAAGGCGGTGTCCGGATCCCACATATCCATCCAGCCGGTGTCGTCGTCATAAACCTCAATGGTGGCGTAGAAGTCGGAGGCCAAGCGGTCTTAGGAAGACAAATGTATGAAACAACTCCCTGGCTCACAGAACGACATGGCTACGATCCGACTTAGGAGATGCTTCTGGAGGCCAAGGACGAGATCCATAAATCCCGCACAGAGCACGAAAAGGAAATCAAAGAGCGCCGCGCTGAGATCACCAAGCAAGAGCGCAGGCTGCAGCAGAAGGAAGAGACCCTGGACAAGAAGGCAGAAAACTTCGAAAAGAAGGAAGAAGACCTGGCCAGAAAGCTGGCTGAGGTGGCTGCTGCCAAGGAGGAGGCCGAAGCTGTCAAGAAGGCGCACCTGGCGACCCTGGAGCAGATCTCCGGTCTCAGCCAAGAGCAGGCAAAGCAGTTCCTGCTGAAGAATGTGGAGGAGGAAGTCCGCCACGAAACTGCTATGA
>JAZNZM010000099.1:0-6348 GCA_045594965.1 Oscillospiraceae bacterium
GGGGCTTTAAAACGGACTATAGGGGCTGCAAGCAAAAAGCACCGGGTCTTAAAGACCCGGTGCCCTGAACACATATAAGCTTATATCTTGCTGCCCTTGGGGATGACGATGGGCAGTCTTCTGTTGCCCTTGAGGGTGGAATAGGAGGAGACCTTTACATTCTTATCGGAGATGACGCAGTCGAGGCTGACATTCTCGCCGATAAGGGTGTCATGCATGACTATGCAGTTGCGCAGCACGCTGCCTGCACCCACCTTGACGCCGCCGAAAACGATGCAGTTTTCCAGCTCGCCCTCAATGACGCAGCCATCGGCAACCAGAGAGTTGCGCACCTTGCTGCCTGCGGCATAGTAGGTGGAAACATCGCTGCGCTCACGGGTGGATACGGGACGGTCGGCAGGGAATACCTGAGCAAGAAGCTCGGGGTCCAGCATATCCATATTGGCATCCCAATAGTCCTTGACGCAGGTGATATGACGGGCGAAGCCCTCGTGGATAACGCTGCCCATCTTCCAGCCCTCGGTGATGAAGTGGATAAGAGCGTCCTTGTGGAAGTGGAGGCGGTTGCCCTCGGCGCACCAGCGCATCATCTCAAGGAGCTTGGCGCGGGAGATGATATAGGTCTCCAGCAGGCCGTAGCCACGCTCATCGGTGGTCTGGTTAGTGTAGAAAGCGGTTACCATACCCTCCTCATTCAGCTCCACACGGTGATGCTCGTGATTATGGACATAGGTGGCGGACTTGGGAGGAGTGCAGACGGCGGTGATATCATTGTCGGAGGCCAGATGAGCCTCGATAAGAGCGGACATATCCACATTGGCGCAGATATCGCCGCGGGTGAGGATGATATAATCGGCCTTTATATCCTCGGAGAAGTAGCTGCCGATGGCGTTGAGAGCCTCCATGGTGCCCTCATAAAAGCCCTTGTTGCTGTCGGGCAGACCGTAGGGAGGCAGCATATTCATACCGCCCACCTTGCGGGCCATATCCCAGGTCTTGCCTGCGCCCAGATGGTCCATGAGGGACTGGTAGCCCCGCTGCATGATCACGCCAACATCGTGGATGCCGGCATTCTGCATGCTGGAAAGGGCGATGTCTATGAGTCTGTATCTTCCGCAGAAGGGCAGAGAGGCGCTGGTGCGGTGTGCGCCCAGATCTCTCAGCTCAGGGAAGGAATTATAGGCGTAAATTATACCGTGAACGTTCTTCATTACTTCGCCTCCACGCTGTCATAAATCATGGCTCCGGCCTCAACAGTGCAGTCAGCACCGATGCTGATGTCGGGACCGCAGGTGGTGATGCCCCAGCCGGCCTTGCCGCTGGGCTTCTCGCCCACACAGGCGCCTGCGCCTATCTTGGTATTTTCACCGATGATGGCATACTCAATATCGGCTCCCTCGCCTACCTCAGCGCCCTGCATCAGTATGCTGTAGCGCACCTTTGCGCCCTTGGCAACCTTGACAGAGTTGGAGAGAATGGAGTTTTCCACCTCGCCGTCTATGACGCAGCCCTCGGTGACGATGGAGTGGGCGATGGATGCGCTCTCTCCGATGTACTGGGGTACGGAAATGGGGCTGTGGGCACGGATGGGCCACTTTTTGTCGTAAAGGTCGAACTGCTCGGGGGAGAGCATATCCATATTGGCATCCCAATAGCTGCCGATGGTACCGACATCGCGCCAGTAGCCCTCGAAGTGGTAGGGATACATACGCTCCCCTGCGTTCAGCATGTTGGGAATTATGTTCTTGCCGAAGTCGTTGTCACTGCCGGGAGTGTTCTCGTCCTCGATGAGATACTGGCGGAGCTTCTCCCATGTGAAGATGTAGATACCCATGCTGGCCAGATCGCTGTCCGGCTCCTTGGGCTTCTCGGTAAACTTGCAGATGCGTCCGGTATCGTCCAGAGTCATGATACCGAAGCGGCTTGCATCGCTCATGGGAACGCGGAGAACGGCGATAGTGCAGTCGGCCTTGTTTTCGATGTGGACACGAAGCATATCGTCATAGTCCATCTTGTAGATATGGTCGCCGGAGAGTATGAGCACATACTCAGGCTCGTACATATCAAGGAAGCCTATGTTCTGGTAAATGGCGTTTGCGGTGCCGCGGAACCAGCTGCCCTGCTCGCCGGAGGTCTGGTAAGGGGGCAGAATGTAAACACCGCCGCCGTTGGAGTCCAGATCCCATGCTGCGCCGTTGCCCACATAGGCATTCAGCTGCAGAGGACGGTACTGGGTGAGAACACCCACAGTGTCGATTCCGGAGTTAGCGCAGTTGGAAAGAGGAAAGTCTATAATGCGGTATTTGCCGCCAAAGGGCATGTTGGGCTTGGCCACATTTCTGGTGAGGGCATAGAGTCTGGATCCCTGTCCGCCTGCCAGAAGCATGGCTACACACTTTTTCTTCATTGCCACGTCTCCTTTCGAAGCCCTGGATATATAGTAAGGCTATATATAAATATATGACAAATTAGGGGAAATAACAAGGGTGCTTTTCAAAAAAATTAGTAAAATTGTTGCAAAAACTTCCCGATTTCAACTCTCCTCAGTTGAAGCGGCTCTGAGCCTTCTCCACGCCCTCTTTGATAATGCACTCCACCGCATCCCATGCCCGGGAAACGGCTGCGTCTATGTCCACTGCGTCCTGATTCTTAAAAGAGCCCAGCACCCAGTCTGCCATGTCATAGTCGGGATGGGGTGGCGCGCCAACACCGATTTTAACGCGGGGGAAGCCGTCAGAGCCCAGACGGGCGATGATGCTCTTAAGGCCGTTATGACCCCCTGCGGAGCCCTTGCCGCGAATGCGCAGCTTGCCCACAGGAAGGCTCACATCGTCAGAAATGACAATAACTCTCTCGGCGGGCACTTTATAAAAGCGCACGGCCTCAATGAGAGCATCGCCGCTGAGGTTCATATAGGTCTGGGGCTTCATGAGAAGCACACCCTCCCCATTCACCTTGGCGGTGTCCGTAAGGGCCTTGAAGCGGGAGCGGCTTATTTTCGCCCCGGTGGCCTTCTCGCACTTTTCCGCGCACATGAAGCCCACATTATGGCGGGTGTTCGTGTATTTGCTTCCGGGATTGCCCAGAAACACCACTATCCAGCCCACCGGGCCGGAGGATTTTTTAAGGAAGTCAAGCATTTTGTTTCACCTGAAAATAGAAATTAAAATACCTTATTGCCTTCCCTCGGGGGAAGGGGGACCGCAAAGCGGTGGATGAGGGAATTTCTTGACGCGCAGCAGGAACCTTAGCCCTCATCAGTCAGCTCCGCTGACAGCTTCCCCCAGGGGAAGCCATTTCATCAAAAAGGCGGTTTTCACCGATGAAAACCGCCTTTTGAGTTATTAACTAATGTATCAATCGAAGAGGGAGGCTATGCTGGTTTCCTCGTGGATGCGCTCAATGGCCTCGGCGAATACGGGGCCCACGGGGAGGTAGCGGATCTTGTCGCACTTGGGAGCATTCTCGGGATAGGGAATGGTGTCAAGAAGGATGAGCTCCTTGATGCAGCTATTCTCGATGCGCTCAATGGCGGGGCCGGAGAGAACACCGTGAGAAGCGCAGGCATAGATCTCCTTGGCGTGGCCGAGCTCCATAAGAGCCTTGGCAGCGCCGCAGAGGGAGCCGGCGGTATCAACCATGTCGTCCAGAAGGATAACGGTCTTGCCTTCAACATTGCCGATGATGTTCATAACTTCGGAGACATTGGCCTTCTCGCGGCGCTTGTCAACGATAGCCATCTGCATATCGATCTTGTGAGCAAAGGCGCGAACGCGGGCAACAGAGCCAACATCGGGAGAAACGACCATAACATCCTCATTGCCCTTGCCGAAGCGGCTTACGAAGTAGTTGGCGAAAAGGGGTGCGCCCATGAGATTGTCAACGGGAATGTCAAAGAAGCCCTGAATCTGGTTTGCATGGAGGTCCATGGTGAGAACACGGTCAGCGCCTGCAGCGGTGATCATGTTGGCAACCAGCTTTGCGGCGATGGGATCGCGGCTCTTTGCCTTGCGGTCCTGACGGGCATAGCCGAAATAGGGAACAACTGCGGTGATACGGCCTGCGCTGGCGCGCTTCATAGCATCGATCATGACCAGCAGTTCCATGAGATTGTCGTTAACGGGCTTGCAGGTGGACTGCACGATAAAAACGTCACTGCCGCGGACGGGCTCATATACGGAGATGGAGCACTCGCCGTCAGCAAAATGCTTGCACTCGCTCTTGCCCAGCTCCTTGCCAAGGCTCTGGCAGATGCTCTTGCTCAGAGCGGTGTTGGAGTTGCCGGTGAAGATCTTCAGTTCTCTTCCGTAAGAAAGCATGACACAATAACCTCTCTTTTTTGTCTTGTTATTTTCTGTTTTCCTTGCCCGGATCCCACGCCCGGACACATTTTCCTACGAATTACATTATAGCAAGGCAAGAGGAAAATTTAAAGATACGAATATGCTCTTTTTAGAGAAGATTTTACCCCTTCATTTGGCAATTATGCCCACCCTTGTCTCCTTGATATAAAAATGCAAGCTTTTTATTTACAATCCAATGTTTTTCGTATATAATATCATGGCTAAAATATGCGAAGGAGGAAGAAGCAATGCTGTGTTAAAGCGCTTTTTCCGTGCTCTTGATATAAAAAATTTTGAGAAAAGGAATCCATAGTTATGGCAATAATCGAATTTGACGAATACAAAGTAAAGCTCAATGCCCTCCACCCCACCCTCAAGGATCTTGAGGCCGCGCTGAAGCTCAGCGAAAGCCGCGAGGAGCTGGATGCTCTCCGCCGCGAGAGCGAGCAGGACGGCTTCTGGAACGATGTCAAGGCCGCCCAGAAGAACCAGCAGAGAAGCAAGCAGCTGGAAAACAAGATAGCCGGCTATGCCAAGCTGGAAAACAGTTGGGACGATCTCTACACCATCTGCGAGATGGCCATTGAGGAAAACGATGATTCCATGCTGGAAGAGCTTGTTGCAGGCTATGACGACTTCGAGAAGAAGCTGGAGCAGACCCGTCTCCAGACCCTGCTCAGCGGCGAATATGACGCCAACAACGCCATCTTGTCCATCCACCCCGGCGCAGGCGGCACCGAGGCTCAGGACTGGGCCAGCATGCTCTACCGCATGTACACCCGCTGGACCGAGCGTCAGGGCTATAAGTACACTCTCCTTGACTGGCAGGACGGCGAAGAAGCCGGCATAAAGAGCGCCACCATCCGCATTGAGGGCGAGAATGCCTACGGCTTCCTGAAGAGCGAAAGCGGTGTTCACCGCCTCGTCCGCGTTTCCCCCTTTGATGCCTCCGGCCGCCGCCAGACCAGCTTTGCTGCCGTTGAGGTCATGCCCGAAATGGACGACAACAACGATATCGAGGTCCGGGAAGAGGACATCGAAATGCAGGTTTTCCGCTCCTCCGGCGCAGGCGGTCAGAAGGTCAACAAGACCTCCTCCGCTGTCCGTCTTATCCACAAGCCCACAGGCATCGTTGTCTCCTGCCAGGTTGAGCGCAGCCAGTTCCAGAACCGCGATGCCTGCATGACCATGCTCAAAGCCCGCCTTGCCGAGATCAAGGAGCGGGAGCATCTTGAGAAGATAAGCGACATCAAGGGTGTTCAGATGAAGATAGACTTCGGCTCTGCCATCCGCTCCTATGTCTTCATGCCCTACACCCTCGCCAAGGACACCCGCACCGGCTTCGAAAACGGCAACATCGGTGCCGTTATGGACGGTGACATTGACGGCTTCATCAATGCCTTCCTGAGCATGAACGCCAAGAAGTAAAAAATGAAAAGAACAGAGATAAAGATAATCAGCATTCTTCTGGTGCTGATACTGGGCTTCTTCGGAGGCACGGCCACCTTCCGCCCGGAGTTCGAGCCCTCCCCCGCTCCCCTGCCCGGTGCCCCCCGCTTTGTGCAGCCTGCGGAACCCGCCGGACCTTCGGAACCTTCCGCCGAGCCCCAGCAGGGGGAGGAACCCGCTCCCGCCCAGCCTGCGGAGCCGCCTGTGGAGACCACTCCCGAGCCCGTGGCCGAGAGCGAGTTTTTCACCATCAACATGGTTGGTGACTGCACCCTTGCCTCCGTCAGCTACTACCAGGGCACAGCCCAGGGCTACGACACCGTTATCGGCGGAGACTGGGCTTATCCCTTCTCCCTCACCGCCCACATGTTCGCCGAGGACGACATGACCTTCGCGAACCTGGAGTGCTCCCTCACCGACTCAGACAACCGCACGGACAAAACCTTCACCTTCAAGTGCTCGGCAGACTACGCCAACATCATGGTGGAAGGCAATGTTGAGTTTGTGACTCTGGCCAACAACCACGTTCTCGACTACGGTCAGGAGGGCTATGACG
>JAZNZM010000100.1:0-4107 GCA_045594965.1 Oscillospiraceae bacterium
GTGGCAGGCATCTGCTGCTGGGGCGTGTTCATTCTCGTGGCCATCTGCACCAGATATATCTCCCTCTCCTCCTGCATCGCCTGCCTTATGGGAGCCGTGTTCCTTGTGATTTTCGGCCACGGCGGACTTGAAGTGCTCCTCACTCTGCTGTGCGCGCTTCTGGTAGTCATAAAGCATGCCGAAAATATTCTCCGTATCATAAATGGCAGTGAAAGCCGCTTCACCTTCAATAAAGCTCAATAAGATTTTTTCCACAAGGGGTGTTTCGGGTAAATACCCCTTGAAGCTTTAAATCCCGCCGGGACAGCCTTACAAGGTAAAGGATAACAGATATGAAAGTAGACATTCTCACTCTTTTTCCCGATAACATGAACGCCATGCTCCACGAGAGCATAATAGGCCGCGCTGCAGAAAAGGGCATACTGGACATCAACTGCGTACAGATCCGCGACTATACGGAGAATAAGCAGCGTCAGGTGGATGATTATCCCTATGGCGGCGGCTGGGGCTGCGTTATGATGGCTCAGCCTCTGAAAAGCTGTCTGGACGATGTCGTGGCCAAGGCCGGTGACAGGCGGCGCAGAGTTATATATATGAGCCCTCAGGGCAAGACCTTTGACCAGCAGAGAGCCAGAGAGCTTGTCCGTGACTATGACCACCTTGTTCTGGTCTGCGGCCACTATGAGGGCGTGGACGAGCGCTTTATAGAAAAGTGCGTGGACGAGGAAATAAGTATCGGAAACTTTGTACTCACCGGCGGCGAGCTGGCTGCCATGGTGGTGACGGACGCCGTGTGCCGCATGGTTCCCGGTGTGCTTTCCGATGAGGAGTGCTTCACAGGAGAGAGCCACTGGGACGGACTTCTGGAGTATCCCCAGTACACCCGACCCGATGTTTGGGAGGGCATGGAAGTGCCTCAGGTGCTCCGTGGCGGCAACCACGGGGATATAGAGCGCTGGCGCAGAAAGCAGATGATACTGCGCACCCGTGATAAGCGCCCGGATATGTTCGAAAAGCTAAGTCTCAGTGAAAGTGACGAAAAGCTTCTTGCGGAGATAAAGCGGGATGAAAGCCGCATGAAGCTTACAAAGCCCATCGCTTACCGCAAGGCAAGTGCTGAGGATATGGATAATATCCTGCTCACAATCCGTCAGTCAAAGAACTATCTGAAAAAACACAGGGTTGACCAGTGGCAGAGCGATTATCCCACTGAGGAGCTTTTGGAAAAGGACATACAGCGAGGCGAGGGCTATGTCATCACCTACGGTGAACGTTTTGCAGGATACTTCGCCTTCTCCACCCGACCCGAGCCGGACTACGATGACCTCAGCGACGGCAAGTGGCGCAGCGATGAGCCCTGCTGTGTTTTCCACAGAGCAGCTCTCATGGCTGAGTACAGAGGCAGCGGCCTGAGCCACCATCTTATGGCATTTGTGGAAGAGCTTACACGCTCAGCCGGAAGAAGCTATATAAGAGTGGATACCCACAGAAAAAACAAGGCCATGACCGCCCTTCTCCGTGAGCACGGCTATGAATACAGAGGCAATATCCTTGTATTCTGCGAGCCCTACCACGACCCCAGACGCCAGGCTTTTGATAAGATACTTTGATTTTCAACATCCCCCGGTTTCGGGGGATGTTTTTCTGCCTTTGCCCATTAATCGTAGGGCGCGATGCCCACATCGCGCCGCAAAACGGGCCGTCGAGGACGCCGGCCCCTCCGTGGCGGAATTGCACGTTCATGTGCCCGGAGGGCGGGGGCTTGCTCCCGCCGAAATAGGGGACAGAAACCCGTCCCCTACGAATAAAGGGTTCGTTTTTGCGGACCGTCAAATAGGGTGGCCAAATTTACGAATGTAGGGGCGGATACTATCCGCCTACCCACAAGGCTCTTGTAAATGTATCCCCGTAGGTATATATTATATGTAACAAATGCAACAGGTTTTCCCGGGAGGAACTATGAGACTTACCGATATAAACGAGATAAAGGCACTGATGGCTCGCCACGGCTTCCATTTTTCAAAGAGCATGGGACAGAATTTCCTCTGTGCCCAGTGGGTGCCCGAGGACATAGCCGCAGGCAGCGGAGCGGACAGGGAAACGGGCGTTCTTGAGGTGGGGGCAGGCGTTGGCTGCCTCACGGTGGAGCTCAGCGAGATAGCCAAAAAGGTTGTGTGCGTGGAGCTTGATACCTCCCTTAAGCCTGTGCTGGCCGAGACTCTGGCTCACTGCGGCAATGTGGAAATTGTCTATGGGGATATTATGAAGACCAATATCCCTGCCCTTATTGATGAGAAGTTTGCCGACTGCGAGCGTGTTGTGGTCTGCGCTAATCTGCCCTATAACATAACCTCTCCCGTACTCACCGCCTTTGTGGAGTGCGGAAGGTTTGACGCTATCACCGTTATGATACAAAAAGAGGTGGCAAAGCGCATCTGCGCCAAAGAAAACACCGCGGATTACGGAGCCTTCAGCCTTCTGATGCAGTGGCACACTGAGCCGAAGATACTTTTTGACGTGTCTCCCGGCTGCTTCATTCCAGCCCCCAAGGTTACATCCTCGGTGGTGCATATGGTCGTGCGGCGCGAAAAGCCGGTGTCGGTGAAGGATGAAAAGCTCATGTTCTCCATAGTGAGAGCGGCCTTTAACCAACGGCGCAAGACCCTATCCAATGCCCTTGGAAACGGCCTTGGCGGACGCTTTGGCAAGGAACAGATCGCCGCTGCCATAGCAGCCTGCGGTCTTGACGAGAGAGTGAGAGGCGAGGCACTGAGCATGGCGCAGTTCGCCGCCCTGAGCGATGCGTTGACGGAGGGCTGAGACTATGGGCGAGACTATGGGCGCCATGTATCCAAGCTATGTGGCAATATTTCTGCTGATTATGATCATAGTCATGGAGCAACGCAGAAAGAAAAGAGCCGCGGTAATAAGACGAATTCTGGAAAACAAGAAAAAGGGGAATAATAAAATGAACATTCTTTTCAATGGCTATGAAGGCAAGGAAGTTACCGTATACACCCTCAACGATCAGGTGCAGGGACGCATCGTTGAAATAGGCGAGGGCTGGGTAAAAATAGACTCCGGCAAGGAAGTCAGCACCGTGAATCTGGACTATGTTATAAGAGTCCGGGAGAAGCTTGCCAAGAAAAAAGATTGATTTCGTACCCGTTTGGGGTTAATATATGAATACTCTAAATATGAATACTCTAAAAAATGGAGGACGCATAATGGCTCTTACCGAAAACAAATACATAATAAACTGGGTGCAGGAGATGGCAGATCTCTGCAAGCCTGCAAATATTGTCTGGATAGACGGCAGCGAGGCTCAGCTTGAGGAGCTTCGTCAGGAGGGCTTCCGTACAGGCGAGCTTATTAAGCTCAATGACGAGCTGCTGCCCGGATGCGTATACCACCGCAGCGCCGTGAACGATGTTGCACGTGTTGAAGGCCGCACCTATATCTGCTGTGAAAAAGAAGAGGACGCAGGCCCCACCAATAACTGGATGGCTCCTGCTGAAATGTACGCAAAGCTGAAGGGAATATACGATGGCTCCATGGCAGGACGCACCATGTATGTCATTCCCTATTCCATGGGCGTGGTTGGGTCTCCCTTTGCCAAATACGGCATCGAGCTCACCGACAGTATCTATGTGGTAGTTTCTATGGCCATCATGACCCGTGTGGGCACCGATGTATATGAAGCTCTGGGCGACAGCCCCGACTATATCAAGGGTCTCCACTCCAAGGCCGAGCTGGACGAGGAAAAGAGATATATTGTCCACTTCCCTCAGGATAACACCATCATGTCCGTCAACTCCGGCTATGGCGGCAACGTGCTGCTGGGCAAGAAGTGCTTTGCTCTGCGCATAGCCTCCTGCCTTGGCCGTGACGAGGGCTGGCTGGCCGAGCATATGCTGATTCTGGGCGTTGAAAACCCCAAGGGCGAGGTTCGCTATGTCTGCGGCGCCTTCCCCTCCGCCTGCGGCAAGACCAATCTTGCTATGCTCATTCCCCCTGAGGGCTACCGCAAGGACGGCTGGAAGTGCTGGTGCGTGGGCGACGATATTGCATGGCTGAGACCCGGTGCCGATGGCAGACTCTGGGCTG
>JAZNZM010000101.1:0-42090 GCA_045594965.1 Oscillospiraceae bacterium
GAGCTGGCACGGCAAAGCCGTGACTGAGAGGTAATTATTATTTTAAATACTTTTGGAATTTGTGCGCCGTATTAAAAGAAAACGGCCATTTTTTAAAATAGCGGCGGGGAGCCGCAGTCGCCAAACTTGAGAACTCCCCGCCAAGCTATGAGGGCTGTCAGGTCTCCCTGACTTGGTTACAGCCTATCACTTTCGCGCTCAAAACGCAATAAACACCAACGATAAAGACCCCATCACCAACGATGGGAACAATATCACTGGTGATATTTGGAGGCTGTATTATGAACAACACCCCCAGAAATGTCGAAGAAAAGCCCTACAATGCCTGCCTTGACTGTGCGAATCTCGGAAAAACATGTGACGGCCCCAACTTCCTAGCCATGACCATCGAACGTTGGGTTGAGTGGTGCAAGCTGCGGAAAATGTATCTCCACATGACCGCCCAGCAGCTCTCGGACCTGTCCGGCGTGTCCCTGCCCACCATTGAGCGCATCTTTTCCGGGCGCACCAAGGACCCTGCCCTTTCTACTGTCCAGTTGATAACTAAGGCACTGGTCAACGGCTCTTGGGGAAAGTACCCCTGTGCCGACCCTAACGGCGATGCCGCCGAGCTTGCTGCACAATGCCAGCAGCTCCAAAAAGACCTTGCCAATATGACCGAAAAGAAAGACCATTTCAAAAAACTCAGCGAGGACAGGCTTATCATGATAGGCGATGCACAGGAGAACATGAAAGACAGGAAAGAATTCCTGCTCAGGAAAGATAAAGCTATCAGCTTTTTGTCTGTTGCCCTCGCGGTAATGACCCTCGTGGCTATAATCGCTCTTGGTTCAGACGCCATTATTCCGCTGTTTTGAGGTATTGCTATGTATCAGCGTAAAGACGGCGTATGGGCTGACTCTGTAAAGCTCCCCGGTATGAAGCGCCCCAAGAGCTTTTACGGTGCCACCAAGGCCGAAGTAAAAAAGAAAATGGCGGCCTATACCGCCGCCTACGAAAAGGGTAAGACATTCGCCGCCCTTGCCGATGAGTGGGACACCGCTCACCGTCTCGATGTGTCGCCCAATGCCCATGCCACATATATTGCGCCCCTGCGCCGTGCCGTAGAGTTTTTCGGCGATACTCCGGTAAATGATATTACCGCCGCAGAAGTAAAGGCTTTCATTAAAAAAATGGCGGGTCAGGGCTTTGCCAAGCGCACAGTGCAGCTCCACCGGGATATGCTCAACATGATTTTTGATTTTGGCATCCAGCAAGAGAACAGCACCTTGAAGTACAATCCCGTGTCCTCCGTCAAAACCCCGAAAAATCTCAAGACCACCCGCCGCCTCCCGCCTACGGACAAACAGCTTGAGAAAGTCCAGCCGGACACCGCATCAGACATGGGGCTTTTCGCCTACTTTGTTCTCTACACCGGCCTTCGCCGTGGTGAGCTGCTGGGCTTGCGCTGGGAGGATATAGATCGAAAAAACAAGCTCATAAGCGTAAGCCGGGAAATAATATACGAAAGCAATCAGCCTAAAGTAGTTGATCATACTAAAACAGAAGCCGGTATACGCAGCGTAGACCTTGTTGACGTATTGCTTGCAATTCTGCCCGACAAGAAATGCGGCTACCTTTTTCCCCGTGACGGTGAAGATGCCCCCTTGACCAAAACCCAGTTCCGCAAGCGGTGGATAGAGTTCTGCAAGGAAATAGGGGAGGTAGAGGTCATAGAAGAAAAGCACCATTCCAAGACCAACAACCGCACTTATGTCAAGCACAGCTACAAGCCCTTGATGACCCCGCATCAGTTCCGTCATGCCTATGCGTCTCTTTTGGACGATGCCGGTATTGATGATAATGCTGCCAAAAATATGCTCGGTCACAAGCAGATTTCCACCACCAAGGACATTTATACCCACATCCGACAAAGCAAAAAACAAAGAGCCCTTGATACGCTCAACAAACATATCGCACAAAACGCAGCGCGTAGTGATGACGTAATAAGCACCGCCGAGGCTTGGTATAACTGCAATTAATCAAGCCTTTTAAGCAGGGTGTCCGGGGTTCGAATCCCCGCTGGAGCACCAGAACAAAAACCCTTAGAAATGTGAAAGTTTCTAAGGGTTTTGCTTTTTATCTTTATTTTTATGCTTGATTTATTCCAAGTTTTGTTGACCCGCTTTTACTCAAAACAAGCAGAAAAAGACAGAAAAATACACTTAAAATCACGTAGTTATGCGTAGTAATGACGTAGTAAAAGCAGGGGCGACCCCCCTGCTTTTTGATTAACCTCAATTACTCACGCAAACCGGGGGAGAAATCCCCCGGCCCATCATTTTACGATGTGATTATAGTACGCTGTCAATTTATCTTCCACAGCGTCCTCGTCTCCAAGCCAAAATACGCAGGCGGCTTCAAGCCAATAATCCTTATGCTCCGCCGTAATGCCGAACTTGGCATTGACTTCGCACAGGTCAGAGTACAGGGCGTTCATGCCCACCCACACATCAAGAGGGTCACATTTCCAGCCCTTCTTCTTGAGCATAGCTTCTACGTCTTCAAACTTGAATTTAGGTGATTTACTCCCGTCAGCGAATTTCATGGAATATACCCAGTCCTCCGCATCCCGGTCTGAAAGAGGCTGCATCATGGAGCTGCCGTGTCCCATTTCGTACTCACCGCCTTTATGACCACCGCCGTGCATGGAGTAACCACGATTACGAGCGTCAAAGCCAATCATGCGATTTTCCGCACCATAGCCCATCCTGTTGTCGTAGCCCATACGGTTGTTATAAGCCATTTGACCTTCGTCATAGCCCATACGGCTTCTGCCATAGCTCCTGCCCTCGTAGGCATTGTAGTCGCCTCCACGGGTCATCTCCCGGTCTCTGCCCTGCCCACGCTCCTGTTCTTCGTAAAAAGGAGCTGTGCGCTCACGTCCTGGCTCCTGTTCAGGATATATGATTTTCATTCTGCTCATGCTCCTGCACCTCCTTCCGTTGCTGCATTGAGCGAGGCCAGCGATGCACGCTCTACCCAAGGCAGTTCTCTCATGATGATCAAATTGCCGCCAGCCGTGGTCGTTGACACGCGGAAGGGATATCTCTCCCTCGTTGTAATCTGCTGCTCAAGCACCTGTGCGCCGCATCTGGTAAGCAGAGGAAACTGTACAGTGCCGGTTCCAATGACCGCCGCCACCGGCGCATTGCGCGTCACAGTGTCAGGTATCGTTGTAGTTATCACAAAACAGTACCGGCTGCCGTCCGTGTAGTCCTTGCCCGTGGGCAGCGTCAGAACAAGAACGCCATCTGTAAAGGCTACTGTGTTGACATACACCTTTTTGGGACATTCTCTGCATGATCTGTTACATGACATAATAATTCTCCTTTCTCAGGGGCGGGTTGTCCCGCCCCGAATTTCACACACTCTTACCAGCCGCCACAGCCGCAGCCATTGCCGCAGCCTCCGTAGCCTCCGTAGCCATTGCCGCCGAACTGTACCTGACCACAGGAATTAGTGGGGAAGTTGACGGGAGTGGGGGGATTGACCAGGAAAGCCGCAGTGGGACACTCTGTTCCAGTTCGTCTGAGGATTTCGGCAACAGCCGCATCGATACGTGCGCCTGTTACGGCGTTCTGATTGGACAGTGCTGCGTTCATGCGCAGGCCCTGGTTCTCGTCACGCAGCCTCTGATTTTCGGCAGTGGACAGATAATCCAGAATGGCACGGGTGCCGTTGTTCTGGTTCTCTATAATGTCCCTGCCCAGATGCTGGATAGAGTTGCCCAGGCTGCACAGGCCGCTGGAGATATCAAATCTCACGTCTTTTACTGCACCCTGAGTCTGGCAGCAACAGTCTTTGATCGCTCCGATAAGATCATAGGTGCCGGTGCACTGGCCCTGTCGGAGAGCGTCAATGCCGCTCTGAAGGTTGTTAAGCGCAAACTGCTCTGCCACGCTGGATCCGCAGCTGTGACCGCTGCCGCCAAAACCGTTCATCACCAGAGGAAGCACAGCACCAAGCCCACCGTCATTGCCGCTACGGTTGCCGCCAAATCCATTGTTGCCGAACATGCCAAACAGGATCAGCAGAAACAGTATGATGAAAAGGCCGCTGCCTTCTCCCATGCCGAACATGCCGCCACCGTTGGAGCCGCCGCCGGATTCGATTACTATAGGTTCACCGTTCATAAAAAAATCTCCTTTCGTTTGTTGAATAATGTTGAATAATGTTTAATGTATATTCCACATCAGGCCGCGCGCTCCTGCTGTGTTCTAAGTCGGAGCGGTTTTATCTCAAGGCCGCAAACTGAAAAGAGAAGTGCTGTATTTATTTGGGAAGTGTAAGCCCGAACTGAGCTGCCAGCGCGTTCAGGTCTATACCGTTCTGGTTGGCCATATTCTGTACCATGCCTTTGATCTGCTCCGGGCTTTTCCCTTCAAGCATCTGCGCGGCCTGCGCCATCTGGGGATTGCTCTGTGCCATCTGAGAGAGCATCTGCATGGGATTGCCTCCGCTCTTATACAGCCGTATGATCTGCATTACCATCTCCGCTTCGTTGGCCATCTGCCCCATTTGCTTCATACCGCTTATGGCGTTCTGTGCCATGCCGCCAAGGTTATTGAAGAAGTTATTCACTCTGCTCTCCTCCTCTCATCTGGTTCAGCGCTTGAGCTACTGCGGTTTTAAACTGGTCGAAGCTTTCTACCGTCACATACTGAGGCATCTGCGTAGCCTCCGGGGACTTGAGATATCCGTCCATCAGCATTTCCCCGGTCTCCTGATTGAAACGCTTGATGTATATTGCCCCGTGGTTCAGTCCCAGAATTATCGTGGGCTTGAAGTAGTCACCGGGCGTAGCGGCAGCCTCCTCTTTGCTGGCAGCATGCTTCACAATGAACATCTCCGGCTGAGGCATCATCTGCTGCGGCTGCTGATACATGGGTCTCTGTGGCTGATACATGGGTCTCTGCTGCTGATAAGGATTGTAAAAGCTGTCCATATCTCCACTTCCTTTCTGATATTATGATAGCAGAAACAAAAAGACCGAGGGTAAAACCTCGGTCTAAATTGGGTTAAGTTATGTATAATTTTGGTCACTGCGGTATTTTCCCGCTCACATCAACAAGCTTTCCCCGGATGCTCCTTGCGTGGTTGGTCACTGTAACGCGGGTCACGTCCAGTTCCTCCGCAATATCCGCCTGTGGGATCTGGTCAATAAAGTAACGCCGGGCAATAAGCTTGTCTACCACGCCCAGATTTGCCTCATCTATCGCCGCGTTGAATTGCGTTGTGGTCAGCCGCGCCAGCTCCGGCGGCAGTTTCACTCTTGCCCGTGCATACTCCATTTTTTACTCCTTGACGATTACCGGCGCAAATCCCTTCATGTTGTTAAGCCAGGCTTCACCAGCGCCCAGAATGATTTGCTCAATGTCCGCCCCCGCCGCATTGATAAGATCATATACAGGCACACTCAGCTTCTCACGAGTTTTTTCTATAAGCATCCTGTTAAGCATTGTGACCTCATCATTGCTCAATTTACCGTCCTCATTTGCGGCCTTCAGTTTTTCTACAGTGGTCTGCTGCAATTCCTGCGCGGTCAGCATCGCCATCCTCACGACCTCGGCAATTGCATCATTAATGTTTTTCAGCTTGGTCTTGCTGGCCAGCAGATTTGCCAGCCACGCGCCGCCCACACTGATGAGCGTCAAAACGACAGCGCTAAGTATTTTTATAAGGTTTTCCATAATGATCTCAAACATATTTTTCTCCTTTCATTTGTGAGCTTTTTTATTTATGTACTTCTCTATCTCGGCTCCCGCATCTGTTACGGTGTGATTGCAGCCGAGCTGCTGCAGCCCGTCCAGACAGGCAAACAAGCCGTAAACGATCAATTGCCGTTCCTCCCGGCTTTCCTTCATGTCGGCTTCGTGGTGCTCACTTAGAGCTCTTATCTTGCCATCCTGAGCGTCCTGCTTTTTTACCCAGTCCCGGGCCTTGAATACATACCCGGCAAGGGCAATAAGAGCCGCAACAAGTGACGCCGCGGTGATAACCCCCTGCACGCTTATATGTACTGTCACGCCATCACCCCCTTATCTCTCCAACAGCTTGTCCCATGTCCTGCTGTCGCATCTGCCGTCACCATAGCCAAAGCTTTCCGCCTGAAATCCTGCAACCGCGTTCTTTGTTGCGTTGCCAAAATCGCCGTCTATCTTGATGAGATACCCGTGGGCGAACAGAAGCCCCTGCAAGGCTATCACGTCCCCGCCGAACATACCGTATTCCAGCTCCCTCGGAGGCCACTCAGCGCCCTCGCGGGAACTTGGCTCTGTCTCTGGGGGCGCTGTCCCTACCGACTGAGAGGGCTGAATTGCCATTCCCCCGAAGCGCATGAAGAACTCATTGCCATAACCGGCACGCTCCTTGATGTTATTCACCGCCGGGTGCTCGTATTCCCGGCATATCCTCTCGGCAGCATCATACACGCCGTTTGTGGTGCAGAGATATGTCCAAAGGTTTGCATACTCGCTCCGAAGCTCCTTAACACAGAAGTCTACCTGCATATCTTCATTGCCAATGCTTGCGCCGCGCTGCCGGGCAAAGGTCAGCAGGTTCTGTTTGCGCGTCGAATACGTCCACTGGCAAAGTCCGTAGCCAATGCCGTCTCTGAATTCTATCCGCCCTGCGTCCACCCTGGCGGTATAGTCCTCATCGGTGTACCCGTAGCCGTCCTGTACATTATTGGCTCTCATGGCGCTCTCCGCCTGCATATTGCCCATCATTGCGCACGCCCCTGCAGCGCTCATGCCAGCCTGTCTGAGCTTTATGTATATGCTCTGTTCGCTCATTCGTTATCCTCCAAAAGTCCGCTGTATGTTTTGTTTTCGTCTTCGACAATGTTAACGTACAGGCCAACGAGTTCACTCAGCGGCGAGTACACCGGGATATCTGTGTTTCGGAAGCAGTAATACACAACACCATCCTCTGTGTAGTACAAGCCCTCGCGCAACTCCATATTGCCGCTGTAAGGGATAGGATCATCGATGGTTCCTGCATGGCTTTCGTCAATCCGGGCGTACAGGCTTTCTGTGCCCACTCCCGGCACCCATTCCGCCGCAAAGGTATGGGGCAAAGCGCCTATAAATTTATACAGGTCATCCCAGTACAGGAACTTGAAAACCTCCTCTGTCGAATTGTCTGTCACATCCTCCTCCGTAATGGTCACTCCGATGAGTGTGTCCCACTGACGGTACAGCTCCTTGCATTCCAGCGCCTGAGCATCACTGAGCATCATTCCCGCGCTGTCAATGAGCCGTCTGAACTCTCTCGCTCTCTCAGTTCTGTCTTCCATATACCACCTCCAACGCGGCGTCTGCATCCGCAAGTTGCTCCTCAAGATATGCCGCCTGCGCCATCATCAGCTCTCTGTAGTCCTTCCACGGACTGACCATTTCACCCACAAAGGTCATGCCGTCAGACCTCGTCCATTCTTCTCCTGCCGGGACGAATCTGTAACCCTCTATAAACTCATCGCATTTTCCGTCAAAAGCCTCCGTTTCTATTTCACGAAGCCCCTCTCCGGGGTACACATGACATTTATAGTCGCTGTCAATATAAATTTTCATCTGGAGGCCTCCTTACTCAAGCCATATTTTGCTGAAATAGCAGTGTTTGGTAGATAAGCTCTGGTTGTTCATGCCTACGTGCACGTAGGCAGAATCAACATTTGTTATGTCCAGACGGCATACAGTGCCTTTAGCAAGGTCTGCTGAGGCCAGCTTGTTATATACAGTGCTGTTCGAGCTTGACACGCCAAATGTACTGGATCCTGCCAACGACGAGTTGTCAGAGACTGTGACATTGAGCGAGGTATATTTGCTCAGGTCGATTTTGTTCTTGGTGGCCATAGCTACACTTGACGCCATTGAACTGTGGCCGCAGCTGATCCTGAACTCATCATCTGTGACAGCCGATGAACTAAAGGAGCTTCCGTTTGCAACGCTGATCCAGCCGCCGGTGAGCTCCGTGTTGTTGTTTCCGGGTTCCCATAGCACCAACGCATAGGCCAGCTCCACTTTTTCAAGCTGGCTAACTTGCGTTATCTCGACCTGTGCGCTGGCGCTCTTATCCCCGTCCGATGCTGTCAGATAATATGTGCCCGCCATCTGCACCGGAAACATGGCCGGGCTGCTGTTGGCAATCTGCACCTGCGTGGAGTTTTCATCAGTGCAAGTGCATACACCCGATTGAAACTCCGCGCTTATAAGGCCATAGGGCGGCTTACCGCCTCCTGAGCTTACATATATGTTGTTGTTCATTTGGCCTCCTTAATTGTTACGGGATAAGCACCAGCTCATGTATATCAACGTATGCGCTTCCACCCGCAGATGCAGCTTGCACAACTACACCAACCCACTGTGAGCCGTTAATCCCGGATATGTCGAGCGTCCTTTCAACTAAATCTTTAGTCGCCAACTGCACTCTTGTATTGGGCACAATGTAATCTGATCCGGATCCGCCCGTTGGCTTTGAACTTCTGCACCCAAAAGAGAGTGCATTGCTGTTATATGCTGTTGCGGTGGAATACTGTAATTTTGCATATAATGTGCTATACCCGGACAGGTCTATGGCTTCCGGCGAATATGCTCCGACAGAGCTGTAGTTGTTAGAGGCTGAGTTTATAGTTACACGCAGTGCTCCATTGTCTAATATTTGCTTGTTGGCTCTGGCCCCACTCGCAGAAATAGTAAGACTTAGTTCACCATGCTCGCCGTATTCACCGTAGTAATACAGCGCTCCTTTTGGTATAAGGCTCAGTTCCACCACTTCCGCTTGCCCCTCAGCGCTGATCTCCACGCTCCCGCTCAGTGTTTCCGTGCCGTCTGTTGCCTCTACCGTCCACGTCCCAAGCTCAGGCAGCAGGAATATCCACTCCGTAACGCCCTTTTTTGCTCTCAGCTTCTTTGTACCCAGATAACATATACAGCTGTAGCCCTCCGGCCATACGGCTTTCACCGCCGCTATGCCCTTTGCGCTGCCACCGCCTCCAAGGGATATTATCATGCCGTTACCTCCACCGGCCCAGTCACAAGCCACATATCGCCAAGGCTGCTGGCTTCGACCTTCTGGACGGCTATCTTGTAAAAGGCTCCGTCCACCTTGGCCAGCGCGTCTGCATACGTATTGGTATCGCCGCCTATAACAAAGCGCGTCCCTGTGAATCTTACGCCAACCGTTTGCTCACCATTGCAGTACCGCGTCACGGCTATTGTTGCCCCGATGGGAAGCGTGGTGCTCACGGCCTGTGTTATCGTCAATATCGCGTCTGTGTTGTAGGCGCTTCTCAGCTCCCGCCCTATATCATCCGCCGTGGCCGTCCGGGACGAAAATGTACTCATCGGGCTGTATCGTGTGTCCTGTGCCAGCTTCGCCCGGGGGATAGTCGGCACCATGCCCAGCGTTACGCTGATCGGGTCACTGCCGCCCTCCTCGTGGCGTGTGTGGTGGAAGGGGAACTGCGTCAATGCCGTGTTGAATGTGGCCTCCGTTCCTGTGTATCCGTTCTCTGAGGCGATTTCATAAGGACTTTTGCCGTCCGCGCCCTTCTCTCCCTGTGTGCCCTGCGGCCCCATGATGTTCACGCTTGCCGGGTTGTCCAGACCTCCGTCATTTGTCCAGCTCAGAATACCCGCCGCTGAGACTACCGGCGTGAAGGTCGCGCCTTTCTCTCCGTTCTTGCCAGCCGCGCCCTGTATGCCCTGCGGCCCCTGCGGCCCTTGCGGTCCTGTTGCGCCCTGCGCTCCGTCTTCACCGTCTTTGCCCGGCTTGCCCTGCGGCCCCATGATGTTCACGCTTGCCGGATTGTCCAGACCTCCGTCATTCGTCCAGCTCAGATTGCCGTTGGCATCCATATAGGGCGTGAAGGTTATTCCATCCTCGCCGGCGTCTCCCTTTGCTCCTTGAAGCTGGCCCTGATCTTCCCACTGACCATTATTGTACATATAAATGTTGTAAGGCGGCGCTGTGCCAACATTCCAAAATTCAGACTGTTCGGCGCTGGCGGGAAGCTGTGACACGCTGTCAACCCTGCCCATTACAGTAAGGCCCTTGCCGGTTTCGCCCTTGTCGCCCTTAACACCTTGCTCACCACGGGGGCCTTGTTCGCCTTGTGGGCCTGCCGGGCCGGTTTCTCCTTGTTTGCCCTGCGGCCCTTGCGGACCTGTTGCGCCCGGCGCTCCGTCTTCACCGTCTTTGCCCGGCTCGCCCTGCGGCCCCATGATGTTCACGCTTGCCGGATTGTCCAGACCTCCGTCATTCGTCCAGCTCAGAATACCCGCCGCTGAGACAACCGGCGTGTATGTCGCGCCTTTCTCTCCGTTCTTGCCAGCCGCGCCCTGTATGCCCTGCGGCCCCTGTATGCCCTGTGGGCCCTGCGGCCCCGGCTCTCCCTGCGGGCCCTGTGGACCTTGCGGGCCCTCAGGGCCTCTTGCGCCCTGCATTCCCCGCTCACCCTGCGGCCCCTGTGGGCCTGCCGGGCCGGGTTCTCCTTGTTTGCCCTGTGGCCCCTGTATGCCCTGTGGGCCTTGTGGGCCTGGTTCTCCCTGCGGTCCCTGTGGGCCGTCCTCGCCGTCAAGCTGGCCGCTCTCCGCCATCTGCTGTATGCTCGTTGCCATCAGCAGCGCCGTGCTTGCCTTTACGTCTATCTGTTCAGCCACCGACAGCGGCATTTCTCCGAGAGGGGCGTTTATAAGCCCGCTTTTATATACGCTCATAATTACAGGCACCGTGGTTATGCGGCTGTTCTCACTGCTGCCGGTAAGGAATACTTCCCACTCGCCAACTGTCAGATTCAGCCCCATTTCTTCTGTAATGCGGTTATCTTCAAGCGCAAGTATGTATTCTGTGTCGCCCTGCTTGAAATGCGCCCACTTACTGTATTCATCCCACTTAGTTCCTTCAAAGGAGAACTCAGCCTCAAGATAATTGAAACTGTCCGCCGCCAGATTGGGCGTGGCAAACCTTATCGTCTGCCCGATCACATAAAATTTAATCATTGTATCTGCTGTCCTCCTCGTTTAACTTCTGGATCACCCGAAAAAGGAACTCACGCAGCTGCCTGATCTGTTCCTCTGTCGTGCCGCTGAGGATAGGCGGATATTCAAACATTACATATCACTCCCTATTTCAAGGATTTTTGCCACAGAGTAAAGCTTGAACTTTCCTTTACCTGCAAGTCTTACTCTCATGTGGTCACATCTTCTCGGTCTGATCGGCACCGTCACAGTATTGATTCCGTTATACTGCACTCTGCCTTTGCGTTCCCACTCGCCTTCGCTGTCATACTGAATGTATATGTCAAATTCTGCGCCCCGTTCCATATAAACCCGGAAATTATATCGACTTATATACTTTTTATCCGGGTATTGGTAGTACATCAAGCCGCTCTCTGCCATCCACTCCACAAACGGCTCCTTATCACCTTCACTGCCAAGCATCGCCCAAAGTCCGTCTGTCCCAACGGCGTATAGCTCATCTGCCGCCTTGGCAAAACCCAACGCCTTAAACTCATCCTCTCTGCACCAAATCCCCCTCTTTACATCGTAAACAAAAAGCCCCTGCTCTTTGGACGCATTGACCATTGAGATGTAATATTTGTCTCCTATGGTTCCGGCCACGGCGCCGCTATACTGCTCATCTCCCAGTGCGTCCGACACACTCACAGGAAAACCGCCCTGATATGCGCACACATCGCTTCGGCTCTTAAAAAACAGCGTCTCATTGACTACCTGCAAGCTTCTATGGCTTCCCGGCTGCACCCCTCGCGCAGCCGTCTCTGTAATGCGGTGTGCGCCCGTGCCGCTTATGGTGACGCGGTGGATGCTGTTTTCTTTGAAAAAGGTCGGATAACCCAAATAAGTTACTGCGCCTGTCCACTCTCCGTCTGCACCCACGCTGGCCGTCCATGAATCGGTCGATATGCCTATGTATCTGCTCCAGTTCTTGAAGTCGCCCAGCGCACAGCAGTATATTTCATTAAGCATCTTGCCGCCGCTTTGACCATAAAAGCAGCCCCATAGCCTGTTTTGACTTTCGCATACAAAGTTCAATTCCGGCACACTCCGCTTGATGGTCAAATACCCCTCACTTTGCGTCACTGCCTCTCTGAGCAGATTTGATACAACAATAAAGTCCGCTTCTTCTTCGCTGCCGCCCACATAGTAAATTACCTTGCTGCCGTTAATGTTTTCTATCTGGCTGCCGCTTATTTCCACGCCGTCATACTGCTTGAACAACGCCGAAATTTCCCCAAATGAAATAAAGTCAATTCTGGTGTATACATCTTGTATTTCTGCCCATGTACTCACCGAAGCGCTGTAAATTTTCAAAGTGTAGTTGCCCGCCGCGCTGTCTATCCAGAGCGCTCCATCTTCTGGATCTGCCGGTGCGGTGTCAGAAACCGTGGGTGTTTTGGCGTAATTTGTGCCGTCCACTTTGCACATGGAGTAATTGACAGCGCCAGTACTTGTATATAGCGCTTCCATGCTGCCATAATCTGTCGGGTCTGCCGTGTTGTAATATACCTTGTCTGGGAAAATACAGATGTAGGCCCCCATTCCTACCATTTGCTTTTCTCCCTCACTCAGCCCCCGCACCGGTGTAAGCTCCTCCGAATAATAAAGCGCACCATCCTCTACATAAGCCAGATTCTCTGCCATTTCCATTATCCCCTGAAGCTTGCTGCTTGAAAGCACAAGGCCTCTGGGCTTTCGTGCGCACAGCAGCGGATAATAATCTGAGGAGAGATTGCGCATGTCGTAAAATTCCCCTTCGTTGATACGCGGCAAATGCCGATACCCCGAAAAGATATCCGTCATTCTCCGCTGCTTTGCCGATGTGGGGATTTGGGGCATGTATGCCATGCTGCATCTCTCCTCTCAAAACCGATATCTGCTGCCCACTGTTGGCTTGAGCGGCAGATGATTTCTTTTATACCATTTTGCGTAATCCAGATACGCCGCGTTAAACATGATGCTGTGCTGGTTGTACCGTACATCCTCAAGATTTGCCGCCGCAATTTTTCCACGCAGATAATATTCATAAATGTCTCTTGCGTAAGGCTCCGGAATAAGAAGGATATCGTTTATATCGTGTGGGGGGCTCCATGCTTCTGCCGGTGCCCCCTCGTGTCTGAGTATTATCTCATCCCGGACCTTCATATCCAGATCCCGTATCCACGCTATTTTTACAGCCGCGTCAAACCCGTTGGGCTCCACCATGTCTACATATTCTATGATCTCGCCCACATTCATGCTCGTTAACCTCTGATAGTTGACTGCTCTTTGTCTTTCAGCGGATCTTTATACCGTTTTCGTTCCTGTGTTTCAAAAACGTTTTCCTGCGCTCTCTGGCTTCTATCATACTCAGCCTTGACATACTCAGGCACCATGGATGCTCTGCCTCTGGGGCACTGATATATCTTGCCATTGACTGCGATGATAACATCCTCTGTCAGTACGCCGGGAACAAACTCCGGCCTGAACTCCACTTTCTTTGCTGTCTGTTTTGCCATTTTTTCTCCTTTGAGTAAGAGCGCGGCGCAAAACCGCGCTCTCTTATCTTATGCCTCAGTTGGCCTCATCATCTGCGGAAAAGCTGGTAACGCTCATGACACGCACAAGCCTTTCAGGGTACAGTATGGTCGCACCGTTGGTTTCAAACTTGTAACCAATCGTGCTGAACTGGTTGAGAGGCCCGCCAATTTCGCTCTTGTCGTGAACGATCATCTCAAGAGAGCCGCCCTCCGGGTCAATGATGCCAAAGCTGTCCTTTCCAAAAAAGTATGTGGCATAGGTTACGCCTCCGTCCTTGTTGGTATAGTCGTCACCGCCAAGAACAGGCGCAAAAACATCCTCAATAAAGCGGCAGCCGTGCAGTTCGCCGATCTCACCGTTGAATATCTCGCTGGTGGCGGCGTACTTGTGGTATTCTTCCCAATCTGTGCTGCCGCGCAGATCGTGCGCCACACTGGGATGAATCACAGCGTAGTATTTGCCGTTGATTCGGGGCACCTTGTGTTTCTTCATTATGGTCACAACCTTGTTGACCATCGCCGGGGTCAGTTTTGCCCAACCGTTTTCATCGCTTGCGCCCATCTCTGCCGCGCTGGTGGGAGTGTCGATCGGCGTGCCGTCCACGCCCACATTGTCACAATAGACCACGTTGGTGTTGACAAGCAAACCATCCCGGATAAGCGCCTCCTGAGTTTCTGCCGCAGATGCACCCATTTCCTCAGTCACCGCCGCAATGATGTTGTCGTAAGCTCTCAGCTCCAGTTTGTCCGTCACGGTAACATAAGTGCCGTACTGGTCAATGCTGCCAGTCAGAGTGGTCATACCCATCTTCTGACCGCTGGGAATGACGCCTTCCTGAAGCTTTCCCGCCCGTTCAAAGGTGTTTACCTTGCGCCACTCCACCCTGCCGCCGTGTCTTGCCGGCAGGTCCTGTTTTTTCGCAAACTGCGCGTAAAACAGGTCAATTCTGGTGTTTTCCAGCAGCTCCGTATCGTAATAATCCTTGATCGTAGGGTTGAGGGTGTTGACACCGGAAAAGTTTTCAGTCTCACCGGTGTACGCATTGACATAATTCCCCGTGGCGTTTACCACGGTGCCTGCGTCTGCAAAAAGCTGCAAACCAAAAAGTTCTATAATGCTATTCATTTTCTTTCTCCTTTTAAACAATGATGTTTTCAGGAGAAATCCGGGGCTTTATCTGTGCTGTCCGTTCTTGATCCTGTAGTATCTTTCCGCTGCTGCTTTCGGCACTCCAAGGGATTCCAGAGTGCGGTTGTCCTGGCCTGCGCTGCCCGCGCTGCGTCCCCGGCCTCCGTTTTCCGCCGGTATACTCCTGCCGTACTGGACGGAGTTGGAATAGGCCTGCACCACTTTCCGTGTCACTGCCTCCTCATATTCCTGCCTGTGAAACGCTGCATAAGCGCCTGCAACGCTCACCCCACCCGCAGCCGTTATCATTGCCGCAAATCGCGGGTTTGCCCTCTGTTCTTCCTCAAGATCAAAATCCGGTATGAGCTTTTTCAGCTCTGCCGCTTCACGCTCCAGCTTCTCCTGGTGTGCGCGTGTCATCATTTCTTCTATCGTGGAGGAAAGCTCGTTTTCCCTTCTTGTGATATTGCGGTCCTTGGCATTCAGCTCCAGTTCCCTGTGTGTGCGCTGCTTTGTCGCGGTGATATCCTCACCCCGCTCAAGGGCCTCATCCTGATAATATCGGTCATCGTTGATCACCGTCTGAACAAATGCGTTGATATCCATCTTACTAAGATCGCTGGTGTCAAAACCGTAAAATCTGCCCAGCATGTCCAGTACCGGCGCCAATGCGTCCAGTCTTTCCTGCTGTGGCTTTTTCGCCGCTTTGACCATTTCCTGCATTTTTCGGTTGATGACCGGATTCTTTTTCAGTTCATCCCAATCCGGCTGCGCCGCCTTTTCTGCGGCATTGTCGCTTTCCGGCTTCTGGCCTTCCGCGGCAGCGGCGTCCCGCGTCTGCGCTTCTTCCTCTTTTGTGCTCGCTTCCGGCTCAGCTGCTGCCGTTGGCTCAGGGAAGGTTCTGCGCTCTTTTATCGCCCGGTATCGCTCGGCCTTGGCCTTGGGTACTCCCAATTCCTCAAGAAATCGTGTCTGCTCCTTATGCCCGGCGGCGGCATGGTTTTCGCCCGTCTGCTGCCCGGCGGCGGCAGCTGTTTCGCCCGCAGCCGTCTGTGCCGCTGCACCTTCGCCGGACACGCCCTCGGCGAAAAGCTGAAGCCCAAACAGGCTGAAAAAATTACGCATGTGGATGCCTCCTTGTGTATTGCCCGTTGGTGGGCTAAACCAAAAGCAGCGGTTTCCCGCTGCCTTGCACTTATTATAAAATAACCTTTTCCCATCTCAAACCTACCCTCCCCCCTCTGGCCGAAAGAAAAAGAGGGCAGTTCCCCGCCCTCTTTATGAATAAATTGTAAATTTTCACCACACTTTGTATCGTCTAAAATAGTTGTCGCTGTATATCGTCCGGCCAAGCCCTTCTATTTCTGCGAGGCTGTATACCCCGCTGAGGTAGAGATCATAAAGGCTCTCGAAGAACGCTTCGGCTTTTTCCGCCGTTTTCTCTCCCTCTGCGCTGTATTTTGCCTCAGCTTGACTGTAAATCTCCCACGCCAGGGCAAAATCTTCTTTGTCAAGCCCTGCATTGGTCGTGTGGTGCCCGTTCTTCGTCCACTTCTCAAGGCCTGTCCGGTTCATGCTCTCAGCGCCGCGCACCGTGGCTTTCCAGACTTCTACCTGTGCATACTCCTCGGCGGTTTCCCGGCTTCCGTGGGTATATATGCTTGCCCGCTGATACCAATCGACCATCTCATCATAGCTTATAGCGCCCTCGGCGTATGCCAAGCCTATCTCACCAAAGCTGTATCCGGTTTCCGCAGTGAAGATATACTGGTTCACATAGTCTTCTGCTTCCTCCTCCGTCTTGCCATCGTAGATCATCATAATGGTCTTTGCCGTTTCTTCGGACATGAAGCCCTCGATCAGCTGCTTTTTGATTCCAAGCGTAGAGCTGCCAAGGCTTACGCCATATTCCCTTGCCGCGTCCCACTGCACCGTTTTGCTGTCGGCTTCGTCCCGTGTAAGGCCGCCATACTTCATCTGATATTTGATAGCCTCCTCCCGGCTTATCTCGCCGTAGATGTAAGCCTCGCTCAGATAACTGTAACGTATGCCGGTGTCCTTTTCCATTTGCCATTGCCTTTGCTTTTCCGCCGCATCTCTGGGGTACTCGTGGCCGTACCTGACAAGGTATTCCCTGACCTGTTTATCTTCCAGCCTGCCCTGGGCGTATTCTTCCTGCATATCTTCGTATGCTATGCCTGTGTCAACAAGCATTTTCCACTTGTCTACAGTAAATGTGGCTTCTGCTTCCCCCATTCCCGCAAACTTCTGCAATGCTTTCACCGCCGCTTTGTAGTCCAGCTGTGCCGCGCTGCCGTCCGCGCCCTGATACATACGCTTGATTTCGCTCTTGGCCTCGCTTCTCACGCTGCCTCCGCTCACGCCGTGGTCCTCCAGCGCATCCGCTGCCGACTTGAAAGCCTCGCTGTCGTCCGCAAGGATCGCGCTGTGTATCCCTTCGTACTTGCTCCAGTCCTCATCATCGCTGTGCAGCCAATCCTGAATCGCCCAATACGCATCATCCGCATCCTCGTATTCTCCGGCCTCCAGCAGATATGTTATGGCCTCCTCCTCTGTCAGATATCCGTCCACAACCGCGTACTTGACCTGGTTTTTCACGCCTCCGTCATAAAACTTTATTTTTTTTCCGGTAATAAGCGCCCCAGAAACATTCCACACGGCTTTCAGGTCTCTCATCGCTCCTGACGCGGGAAGCCCGCTCACACTGCTCAGCGCTTGCGCTATATAGTAAAGCCTACCCCAGTTAGTGCGTCTTTCATCGCTCACCTTGGCCGCCGGGTCAAACATCAGCGCCACCATATCCCGGCTTGCGCTTATCGCTTTGTTTATCTGTGTCAGCGGAGCATATATCATACTCTCGGGGCTTTCCTTTCCAAGCACTGTGTTTATGAGGTCTCCAAGCAAAGGCAGCATATTCAGCGGGTTTATGTTCTGCCCCACGTTCTGCCAGAAGTGTTCTGCCCACTTTTCCGCATAGGTTTCGTACTCGTCATCATCGCGCATCGCGTCTACTATTGCCGCCGCTGCCGCTACTGCTATCTGGCTTGTGGTCCATACCGCAATCGCCTTACCCATCTTGCCCCACACCTTCTTTCGGGCTTCCTGGGCGCTGCCCTGTCGGCTCAGCATCGAAAGCTCAAACAAGCTGTCCATCAGCATGTTATAGCTTTTGCTGCCCTCACTCATGAAGCTTGTGACCTCCGACACAGCCAGAGAATTTGACCTCATGATATCACTGCGGCTTATTGTGCTGTCTACAACCTGCGTTGCTATGATGATTTCGTCAAACCGTTTTGCCGTGGCCTTCATCAGTTCTTCGCCGCTCAGTCTGGTCTTTTCCTGCGTCTCCAGCTTTGCCGCGTTCCAGATTGCGCCGAACACTGCCTCGTCACCCTTTTGCGCAAGGACCATGCTCTTGTCCCTCGCTTTGTCAAAAACACTCTCTGTGTGTTTTATCTGCTCTCTCATGCCCCGGGCAATGTTTGTGTCAAAAAAGCCCATAGCTTTCCACTTGGCAATGCCGCTGTGCTGCAGAGCTTCTTTTGCACCTCCGCTCATTGCCGCGCCCCTTGCCAAATATTTCCCGCTTATCATGTACGCTGCACGGATAATAGACGTACCCTGCTGTATTGCCACACGCAGGTTTGCACCCACAGCCGCGGCTTTGTATTTCCCAAGCACACCTTTCAATACATCTTCGTTTCTTCCGCCCTCCCGTACTCCGTTCAGGTCTTTCAGGAAGTTTATTATGTACTGCTTGGCCTGCTTGCCGTAGGCCGCCTCAACACTCTGCTGTACGCTCTTGGCTTCCATCTGCCTGTATACGCCATCCACGCTCTCAACATCGCTAAATATCTTGTCCTTGTGGTTATACCATTTCAGCGCATCCAGTATCGGCAGGGCAAGCGCGTTGTATTTTGCCATATCCGCTGCGTGGTTTGCAAAAACGTTGAATATGGAATCTATAACCACGCTGTTGTTGGCTCTCGGGTCAAGCGGTTTGGTAGATGACATATTGATCAGTCTGAACAGATCCGTTTCTCTGGCTTTGGGATCTACCGCCGGGTGGTTGTTGTCATCGGTCAGAATGGGGTAGTAATTTTCCTCCATGAACGCTCTGTACCCGTAGCGTATCATACTCACCTCGTTGCCCCAGTCTGAACATACTGTGTTCATAAACCGTTGCAGCGTCTGGGCTACATCCTTTTGCCTCGCGCTCAGAAGCTCGCCTGTTTTCAGTATGTCTTCCGCTGTCAGTGCCGCCGCCTTGGTCTGCGCTATGCGCTTTTTGCCCTTGCCCGGCTCTATATCCGCTATGCGCATGCCTCCCACATACAGATGCTTCAAGCCTTGCTCACGCTTTGCAAGACACCATAGGCCCATTATCTGCGCTGTGCTCATCGTCACTCTGCGCCCGTTGGAAAGCTCTATCTCGTGGGTCTCACTCTCCCACTCTCTGGCTTCCTGCTCTGTGTAAGTGCTCTCTGCATATTTGATCGCCCTCTCCACGTTTGCTGCCATCTTGCCCCAGCCTTCCATTATCGCCATGAAGCGTTCCATGCCGGCAACACCAAAGCGCTTGAAAACATAGTACGGCTCTGCATTGGTCCACGCAAAAAACTTTTCCGCACCCTCGCCAAATACGCCCTTGCCCTTGTGTTCGCCCAGCCCATCCACAAAATTCATGGTGTCTCTCGCGCTCTCTATCACTCCGGCAAAGTGGCTCTCCGTGGCGTAATGGTTCAGCCGGCGTATTGCGTGCGTAAGGGTCTTGAGTATGAAATCCAGATCCCTGAGCTGGTCGGAATCCATCAGCGCCACCGGGCTTGAAAAATCAAGGTCGTTGTTCAGTGCGCTTTTGACAGTTTCAATGTGTTCCTCTATTCTCTCGCTCAGCTCTGGCGGCACGTCAATAAAAACATCTATGCCTTGGCTCTCTCCTCCTTCCTGCATATATCTGTTCTGTTTCTCCAGCAGCTTTCTGAGCTTTTCCAGGGCCTCTGTGTATTTCAAATCCCGCTTGGTCCGCCCCTTGCCTCTGAGCTGCTGTTTGCTGCTCAGATCAAGGCTGTTAAGAAACTCTGTCAGCGGTGCTTTCAACGCCTCCGGCACATGCTCCTTGTCCGTGTTGTTGATAAGCCAGCTCTGCAACGTCTCCACTTTTTCATAAACTCTGTCCCTGTATTTCCGGGCAGAGGCGTTCTCCTTGCGGCGCTCGTTGGCTTGCTGTATCTGGTTCTGGTAATATTCCTTTACGGTCTCTGCCTTTTCCCACTTCGCGGCTTTTTCCTTGGCTCTCATCTCCTGCCGTTTGAGCACTTCTTCTCTCTTGATTTGCTCAATTCGTGCATTTTTATCCGCACGAAGCTTTTCTAAGGCCTGCCGGCCTTCAGCTTTGGCTTTCTGAACTCTGGCTTCTTCCTTGTCCGCAAAGGTCGGCGGCGTTTGCTGCACTTCCTCTCCCAGCATTTTGTCCACAATGTCATTGGTGATTGATATCACAGCTTCGTTCATGTGGTTTTCAAAAGGATTGTACTTCACGGGCTGTGCCGTTACCGCATCATAGGCTTCTGCTATCAAAATTATCTGGTCTCCCGTGTTGTCCACTCCAGCCGGGAACAGACCCTCTCCGTGCATTGTCTGAAGCTCCATATAAGCTGTGTCCACGCCCTGCGCCTGCTTGTCCGTGCTTATGTGGATTTTGCCTCTGTACTGTTGCCTGAAGCCCTCCGGCAAAGAGCGGATATCCGCCGCGCTCATGTAGAACTTCATTCCCTTTATGTCCTCTGCTATGCTCTCATAGTCGCCGTAAGCCGTCCGGGGATCTCTGTATTCCACTGCGTTCTCCGCAATTTCCACCGCGATATCCCGCGCTATCTCAACCATCGTCTCATAGTTCAGCTCATCGCCCCGGCTGTTCACAAGGTAATTGCCCAGATACTCAAGTCCGTCATACACAAGCCCTCTGTCGCCCTCGCTCCCGTAGAACTTCAGCAGATCGCGGCCCAGCTTTTCCACGTCTTGTCGTTTTACATTTCTCACTTTGCTGCGTCTGGTCTGATTCTTCCAGTATTCCCATCTTTCCTTGTTGTGGGCTGCTTCCGCTTTCAGACTGGTGTATGCCTCTCTGAGTGCCTTGGCCTCCTCCGCCGTCAAACCCTCCGTGCTGTCTCTCTGGGAGTAGCGGATATCCAAGCTGCTGCTGGGCTTGAGATTGTCTGTGAGCTTTGCCTGCTCGGAGCGGAAGGTAACAGTCTCGGTGTTCAGTATAAACCCGTCAAAGTCTGTCCCGTTTACTTCGTTGAAAAGCTCTGTCGCAGCTACCATATCGCCTATTGCGGTCATGTTTATGTCGTAGAGCATTTGAAAATCAGTTCGGTCTTCACCCCACACCTGACGAAGCACGCTTTCTGCGGTTGCGCCCTCGCCGTAGTTGTAAAGGTCATAGTCCTCACCGTCATTCTCAATGGCTTTCAGGAATTTGCGCAGCTGCTCCCGGCTTATTTCATGCCCTGCACCAAGAGGATGCTTTATGTCCAGATAAAAGGCTCTGGCCTTGCCGTACTGCTCTGCGTGCTCTTTGCTGCTGGTGAAATAGAACCCTCTGCCGTAGAGATTTGAACCTTTGGACTTGCGCCTGTCAAATACAGTAAAGTTGCCTTGCCCACCTCTGTACATTACAAGCAGCCTGCCCCCTGCGTCTCTTGCCTTGCTGTCCCGGAAATACTCCTGCTGATCCTTGGAAAGCTCCTTGCCGTCACTGTCCCGCAAAGAATACTTTCCGTTGACATTTTCGCCTTTGTTGTGTATACTGTTCTCAGAAGTTTGACCGGCTCTCGCCTCGGGCGTATGCGCTCCGGATTTGTTCAGGAGCAGGGTTTTGGCAGGCTTCTTTTTTATAGTCTTGCCACCGGTAAACTCGGTAATTAAGGCAAGGCTTCTTTTTTTGTTTGAAACTATATCAAAAGAAACCTGATATCCGTCATCAAACTGTTTTCTAAATCTCAAGCCATTAAGCCGATTGTTGTAACTATCATAGTAATAATCAAAATAGACATCATCGTATTCTGCGATCGTGTCTGCATATCTATCCATGTAATTCAACACATCAGCTTTTGTCATGTGTTTTTCGTTGGGTAAATGTCTAATGCTGTCCAAAGTAGCAACAACAGAGTACATTTTCCCCGGCTTAAACAAGGGCTGATCAATTTCCTTCGGCAAATTGGGAACGGCCTTCTCAATTTGTGCAAGTTCTTCAGCAGACAAATTCCCAAAATACAACGTTGCTTTTGCGTTTGGTTCTGAAAAGGCTAATTCTACCGCACTTTCAAGGGCAGCATAACTGTCAATAACGTAATCCCCTTTGCTCAGAATAAGTCTTGTCATTTCTTCGTCATAAGAAGACAGTTTATCGTTTGCCATTCCTGATGTAGAACCTTTAAAACTATAATGAGTTTTGCCATTGCCTTCGGCCTCGCTCTGGCGGGATGCGCTCTTGCCTTCCTTGTATCCGCTGTCCCCGGCCTTTTTCGCTGCCGCTTCCAGCGCCCTGTCAAATGCCTCTACCAGACCCTCCATGTCCTCCGTCAGTGCCCTGGCCTCCGGGCTTCTTGCCTCTATGCCCGCAAAAGCCTCCTTGATCTTGTTCACCCAGTCATGGAGCCAGTTGTTGATCCGCCGAACAAGGTTGGCGTCTTTCTCCGCCATGCGCTGCACTGCTCTGGAATCTCTCAGCACCATTTCACATGCGTCCGCCACCACTTCTTCCACTGCATCTTCACGCTTGCGCACATCTCTCTGTGCAAGCTTGCCTGCCACCTGCTTTTCAAAGTCAAAACCTTTTTCCAACAGATGCTCTACCACAAATTCTTTCAGTGCCCTGTATTCTTTCGGGGCATTTTCTCTTATGTGGTGAACAAGCTCATGGGCCATCGTCAAAAGCATTGCATCCTTTTCAAGCTGGTTTTTCGCCGCCGCATGGATGTCAAGATATACAGTGCCGTCTCTGTAAAAGCCGTTTGCGCCTACATAATTACCCTTGCTGTCCGTGTCACTTTCATAGAAAACCACGTCCACCTTGGCCGTCTCCGCGAATACACTTATTACATCCCTTGTTCGCCTGTCTATCCTGTTCTCACTTACGCCTTTGTATGTCTGCCCTCCTTCTTTCACGCTTTTGGGGTAATGCAGCCTTTCTCTCCCCGGTGCTTCCCGTTTTCCTTTTCCTTTCGTTTTCTTCCCTGCGGTTTCTGCCTTACCCGTGGCGGTCTGCTCTGCTTCTATTCCGGCCTCTCTCTGCCGTTGTCCCTCCGCCCATGCAAACTCTCTCTGTTCCTCGTTGAGCTTCTGAACATATTCTGCCCGCTCAAAGGCTTCTCTACGGCTCACATCCGCCGCAATGCTTATCGCCTCGTCTATTGCCGTGGCAAATTCTTTCGCATCCATGCCCTGCGCCGGGTCATAAAGCTGTGTCATCTGTTCTCTGAGTTCCGGACTTACCGCGTAAATGCCTACATTTTCCCGCTCTCCGCTCTCGTCTTCCTGTTTGAGCATCGTATCAAGTATGGGCTTGCTGTATGACGCATTGAAGAAAAGTCTGCTGCTGTCAACAGTCTGCGCATTTCGTATCCACTCCGGGCTGTTTTCCGTTATCCTGCCAGCATCAAACCGGCCTTTGGGAAAAATTCTTTTCATCTCAGACCACAGTGCTTTTGCCTTGGGTTCCGCCCTGAAAGCCTCCATCTCCTGCTTTTTGAGCATCTCGCCTTTTACGCTTTTGTAAATGATCCTCGCCAGTTCCTCCGCGTTTTCCACTCCCCGGCTTTCCAGCTCAGTGCGCAAACTGACATTCAGGTTTGTGATGTTCTCATTGCGCACAGCTCTTTCCATGGCTTTTTCCAACTTTTCCGCCTGCGCCACTGACAGCCCGCGTTCCTCCCTGCTGCTGAGCCTGTCTATTGTTTTCTGCGCCTGCTTTTGGTCGTTGACTGTGCCGCTTTCTTTTTGCTTCTGGGCCTTTTCAAGCTGTCTTTGCTCTCTTGCGTTCTGCTCGTTTATTTCCCGTATATACTTTTCTGCCAGCTTTGCCGCGTCTGTCCCGGTCATCTTCTGCGCTGCCGCCAGCAGACTTGCGCTGTCCCCCTTAAAAGGCGCTGCGGCCTTTTGCACCGTGTTTATTGCCGGGGCTATCGCTCCGCCGCCCACGCCGCCGCTGACCGCACCGGCAATAAAATCATTTGCCAGCCCTCTCAGAAAGTCTTTTGTTGCCTGTCTCTCTGCGTCTTCCAGGCTCATCCCCTGTGAAACATACTGTTCTATCGCTATTTGATACGCTCTTTCATCGCCATTGACAATGAAATCTCCAAATTCATTGAGCAGCGTTGTCGCGGCTTCGCCGGCGCCTTCGATCCCTGCCGAAAGGAGCAAGTCTTTCCACAGCGCCCCGCGTCCGCCTTTCATCAGCGTTTTGATGTTGTCCAATGGCAGCGCCTCGCCAAGAACCTCCGCCCAGCCGTTGAGCGCCGCCAGCGTTACTGCTCTGTCAGTGTCCATTCCCGCTGCAAGATTCTCGTCAAGACTGCTTTTTGCCGCCTGCCCAAAAAACATGGCGCTTACAAGTGCGCCATTGCCGCCCGTAAGTGCCATTGCGCCCCAGCTCTGTCCAATGCTGACCCCCACCTGGTAGAGATCGCCAAGTCCTTTTCCTTTGAACAGACCGCTTTGTACCGTGCCGTATTCCCAGTTGAGAAAGCTTCCTATGCTCCCGGTTACTGCGTTGGAGTAATCTGACAATCCGAATTCTTTTTCTGTGATAACTCCCCTTACTGAACGCTCGCGCAGATCCCCCAGATACTCAAGCCCACTGAAAAGCCCCGCTCCCACAGCCCCGGCTGTGCGCACGGCTCCGGATACAAAGCTGCTTGTGGCCTTTTCTCCTACTTCCAGGGCTTTTGCCTGATTAATTTCTCTCTGGTGTCTGTTGTTTGTGCTTATTGCGTATTCATCCGCCGCTGCGCTGTCTCCTCCGTGCATGGCCAACAGGCCCCAATAGGTGTGCAGCTCCTCCTCTGTCCAGTCCTCCTGCGGTTCCATGTAGCTTGTGTCGTACTTGAGCATGGTGTATTCCGTATCAAAGCCGCCCGCGCCGCCGCCAACCTGTCCGCCTCTGCTTGTCAGGTCAAGTCCTTTGCTGCGCTGCCGCTCATACTCCCTTGCTCTCTCGCTCTGCAGCTGTCTTGCATAAGCTCTGCCCAGCGCAAGACTTCCCGTCCCCATTGGAGTGGAACTGTATCTGTTCTGCTCTGCCCATCCAAGTACCCGCGCCGCTTCCTGTTTTGCCAGTATCTGCGCCTCGATCTGCGCGGAAAGCTCCTCTGAACTGCCCACCTCGTATGCCTCGATCTGACTTAGCATGTCCCGGCTGTTTGCAATCAGTCTTTCCAGTTCCTGCACTCTTGCCGGATCAATTGCCGTGGGAACGCCTGCGCTGTCTATATACTCAAATTCGCCCCGCTCCTGCGCCTCGTGTATTCTCGCCAATTCCTCCTCTGCCTGCCGCACCTGCGCTGTCAGTTCCTGACCTGTTGCGTTTGGCAGCGCTTCTGGCGTCTGGCCTCTCTGATTATACAGGGCATTGAGTTTATCCTGTTCTGAATTATACGCAGCCAACGCTTCCTCATACCATCCGAAGCTGTCAAGTCCCCGTTCCTGTGCTCCTGCCCACGCCGTGTTGAAGCCTTCAATATCCGCCATTTGCGCGTCATACTCAGCAAGCCACGCATTGGCCGCGTCCACTTCGATGTTTGCCGCCTCAAGATTTCTTTGCAGTTCGGCTTTTTGCTGCTTGTAGCGGGCCTCAGCTCCGGAATCTCCGCTTCGCCGGGCAATTGCGTACCCGGCGTTTGCTTCCTCCAACGCCGCCATAATATCTTTGACATCCTGCGCAGAATAGTCCCTCTCGTTCGTGACAATGGCGTAGGGCGTGGTTCCCGTGTTTACCCAGTCAGTCCCTGTGCGTCTGCCCAGTCGGTCACCTGTCAGCCCTAGTCCACGCTGGTAGTTTATGAGATAGTTTTCATAAGCATTGCTGCCGGCTTGTTCCAAATAACTCTGTCTTGTTTGAGAAAATCTTCCCCGGCCTCTGTCGTCTGTCCGCACTCTGCGTTCAGGGCCTACAAAAACATAATTCCTGCCGCCAAAACTTGCCGCCGAAGCAGACGGATAGCCGGGCAGACTTGCCTGCTTTATGACATTTTGTTTTTTCGGGCTTGGTGCGGCCTGTACTGTTGAAGCGGCTGCTATTTTCTTCTCGCTGCTGTTTTCCCTGTTATTTTTGTTTGCCACGATATGCCCTCCTCAGTTATGCTTTAATTCTTCACCTTGTTTGAGCCTGCTGTGCTCGCAATAGGAGTTCTGTCTCTGTTTGGCTCATAATAGCCCTTTATAATAGCTGCCGCATCGTTTATCGTGTTTGCGTTGCCCGCGCCGCTCCCACTGCCTGCTCCCCAATAAGCGCCGCCAGCACTGCTGCCCGCTGCGCCGTTAGCGTTATAACCGACCGGGTATACCCCCGCTATGCTGTAATATGTCTCTGCGTCCATAAGCCCTTGCTGGTATAGGGGCATCAATGTTGTTGCTACCCAGCTTGCTTTCATCGCGTTTGCAGCTTCATCCCCGTAAAGCTGTGCAAACCCGCTGAAATCTCCCCTGTCTGCTCTTGCTGCGGCCTCGGAAAGATATATTTCATATTTATCTGCTGTTCTCGAATAATCATCCGTAAATCTCCCGTAATCTCTGTTATCCAGGCCGACCAGCATATCATAATTTTGCAGCGCAAGTGCGCCCTGGTCCTGATATCTGCCATAAGCTCTCTGCTCCAGTTCCAGCGCTCTGTCATTAAGTCCGCTCATATACTCGTCATAGGTCTGCTGTCCAACTCTCTGCCCATAACTGCTGCCATATCCGCCGGTAAGCTCTGCTGCCTGACCCATGGTGTCCATCATCGCCATCTGACCGCCATTTGTATATCGGTCTACATACTGCTGATAAAATTGATCATCACTGCTGTTGTATTCAAAAGGCTTGCGATTTACTATCTGGTTGTACAAATCGGCCAGCTGCTGGTCGTACTTGCCCTCATAACTGGCGTTTAGTGCGGAGAAATCTACCCCGCCGTCTGCCGCACTCATGCCGATCCCCGCCGGTTTTGGTGCGCTGGTATCTGCTTTGGTGTCTGTCGCCTTGCCAACAGCTTTTGATGCGGCAGTGTTTACCTTGTCTCCTCCACTCTCCGCCGCTGCCGTTCCTGTGTTGACCTGTTTCTGTGTGCTTTGTGTAGCTTCAGCCGTTCCGTCTGTCCGTATAAGCAATGCCATGTTATTTCTCCTTTCACTTTACAATCAGCTTTATATGCCCGGGGTAATCTCTCTCCAGAAGCCTCAGACCGTCCAGCACTGTTTCCATTATCACAAGGCACGGGTATCTTTGGTCACTTCTCGGCTGTGCTTCGAGTTTGTATTCAGGTTCCGGGCTGTATTCCACCTTTATGCCCCGGTTCATCAGCGCCGCAGGCAGCGTGCACATAAGCGCTGTGGCTGCCGCGCAGACTATATCCTGCCCGTGCGCTGCATATCCTGCGTGGCCTTTTGCTTCTATGCTCATCGAGCCAACTTTATAATTTATCTCTATCATGCGCCGCCTCCCGGCTGAGATGCGCCTCTCGCACGATCCCGCGCTCTCTCAACATTCTTTGGTTCGTTCTTCCCATCCTCGATCTCCACTTTTTTGCTGCCGCCTGTCGGCATTCCCGGCATCGGCGCTCCGTTGAGCAGCCCCCCTACCATTGCCGGCTCGTGCTTTGCCGCCAGCAAAGCGGCCATCAACTTATACTTTTGAAGCTGATCGTACATAAGGCCGTTCTGGCTTACCCGTTGCATGGTTTCATCTTTCCCGTCAAAGTCCATCATTTCCAACGTGGCCATCGCTTGATCTGCCATCTGTGGATTGAAAAAGCCCAGCGAATAAAATTGCAATGCCAATTCATTCTGTGCCACTTTGTCATAGCTGATCTTCTTTTGCGGCACCACGTCTATGTCAAAGTTCGGCTGCCGATACCCCATATCCACGCCTCCCATCATGCCCTGATGCTGAGGCCGGAGGAATCGGTTGTCGTATGAAATAAATCTTTGCTGCCCCATAGCGCCCGCGATACGGAACTGGCGCGGCTGATTATAGAATTGCCGGATAAGGCCTATCACCTGTGTGCAGAGTTCGTCAAACACTCTGTAACTGACGATTTCTGACGCTCTGGACAAAAGCCCGCTGGCCTCCTGCATTGCCGCAATACCGCTCGCTGCCGTGACGCCGTTTGTGCTGCTGCCCGTTGCTGTTTCGGTGTTCCCACTCGTCTCTCGCATTTCGTTAATGTTAGCGTCCAGAAAATTGATATAGTTTCCGTTAAGCGGCTTGTGATCGATTGGTATTATTGCGTCCGCATTGCCTGTATACGTCACAACCGACCTGTTCAGATCCAGATATTCTTCAATGTTCACGCCTCCATCTTCCCTCGTGAAGACCCTCGGCACACTTCCTGCCATGGTGTTTTTGAGGAAGGCAGTGCTCATCAGGTCTATCCTTATCTGTGGATTGGCGCAGATGTCTATATATCCATATCCGCACGGACTGTCTTCCACCGGGAAAAGAACATCAAGCACAAACGGATACTGCCCGTGTTCGTAAAATCCCGTTTCTTTCAGTTTTGGATCATTCTCGCTGGCATAAAGGATTTCGTCTCCTACATACTTGACATAATGCAAAATACGCCTCCCGTCATGCCACTTTTTGTAATAGCAGTCAATGACCTCAACTTTGTTGCTCATGTCCACATGGTCATCGTGCGGCATTTTTCGCGGTGTCACTATCGTTGGCAGAACTCTGCCGTCAAGCTGTGGATACTGCTCAACCAACAAGTCCTTGTCCGCGGTCTCCACATAAAATAGATATCGGCTGTCCTGTATTTCGCTGATGCCCGGCTCCCAAAACAAATTAAGGATATTGGCCTGCCTTATTGAAATATCTCCAAAGCCGTTGAGTTTTTCTCGGTCCCAGACTGTCTGATATGCTCCTGTACCAAACTTGTTTTTGGCCCACTGGCAATCATCATAAGCCTTTGGAAAACCCGCCATTTCCAGGACCACAGGAATGATTTTGCTCAACACCCACGCTTCCAGCTTATCCTGTGCTTCTCTCGGCAAGATATTTGCCGCCGGCATTGCTTCAAGCGCCTTGGCGTGCTTGTTGGTGATAACGTTATGCAGCCAGGCAGTGACCGCATGAAATCCCCCGTCATCTGTTCCGTCAACCGCGTCACTTTCGAGTTTATACATCACAGTGTTGCGCATTTTCCACCAGCGTTCGGCGTTTATAATTCTCCGATCAACGCTGGCCTTACCCGCCTTATATCTTGTCAGTGCCTGCGTGAACTTTACAAGTGCTTGAGTGTCTACCGCATCTTTTGTTATCTCTGGCCCCGTCTCCATATTTGCAAAGCCCACACCCTGTATGCTCACTGTGTCTTTGACGGGCGGCTTAATCACACCTTTGCCCGGCATCCCCTTGACACCTCTCTGCTGTATAAGTGCTTCAACCGCAGGAGAGTATGGCCCAGACGGACGTCCCGCTGTGTGTGGTATGTTCTGCGTCATTCCAGTTTCCGGCCTTATGATCTCCTGCTCAGCACTGTTTTTTTCCCCCTGCTTTTTCGGCTTAGACATTTTTTCCTCCTTAGTATTTCTTGTTTCTGAATTGATCCAACGGGTCTTGCCACACTATATTCGGCTGCTTGGGAATCATCGGTGCAATCGGTCTCGACATCATGGCATAGCGCCACTCATCAGCCACATGGTCCTCAAGATCTGTATCCAGATCCTCAACCTTGTGCTCGTCATAAATTAAAGTTGGGATCGTGCGTATAAAAGCTGGACAGGTATCTCTAAATACATACATCCGGCTTCTGCCGTTGCTGTCAAACTGTAGCCTGTAGTGGCACTGCATCCAGCCTGGTATACGGCTGTTGTCCCCCGGTGAAAAAGTGACGCCGTGGCGGATCGCCGCCTCGTTTATGCTTTCTCCGCGGCTACCGTCCCAGATTGACGGGTCAGCCACGCCCTCTATTCTCCGTCCCCTGAGCCATGGATGCGTCCTCTCTTTCTCAGCTATCTGCCTGAACTGCTCGTCCGGGGTCCAGCGCACCCCCTCATTGGGCGTTTTGGTGCAGCCGTACAGCTCCAATATCCTGTACATCACACCCTCATAGTCGATAGCCCACCAGCCGCAGGAGAAAGGTTTGCCGTAACCAAAGTCATAAGACCGCAGTATTTTCCACCCCGATGGAATGTCAAAACTGTCTATTGCATGGCACCACAAACCCTGCCGTCTCAATACCTCTTTATCTGTCTCCGTGCACCCTGCCTGATGCGCTGCAATCATATCCGGTTCAAGACGCAGATCCTCAAAAAACTGCCCCTCAAAGATATCCCAGTTGCCGTGAAGCCACATATCCCGCAGTCTTGCCGGCAGTGCCTCAAGCTGCCTGATGTAGTCCGGCTGAGCTTTAAGCAGCGGTATATTATCGTACACGCTGGCAGGGATAAAACTGTAATCCTCTGGTCGCTCTCCGTCTAAAAACTGCCGATCTATAAAAAGCCTTTTTATCCAGCCGTGGCCTTCCCCGCCTGGATTACATGTATAACGTATCAACTTAGGATATTCGTTGACACCACGCACGCAAGCTGTCAGCTTTTGCGCGCGCTCCTCGGTCTGGTGTGTGGCCTCATCAATATACAGCGCGTCACACTCGGTGCCCTGGAATCGGTCAGCATCTTTGTCTTTGTCACAATACCTGAAAAGTATCTGGCTGCCATTGGGAAACGTGATCTCTTTTTTTGCATCGTTATAGCTGGCAAACCTTTCGGCCCTTGGCGCATTACACTTGAGCACTTTAACCATCGGCTTTATGTGGTTTGCCACCAGCTCCGGATATGTTTTGCGGACGATTAAACTCTTGTACCCTGGATATTTGGCACTATTAATGATACTCTCATACTGCACAGCGTAGCTTTTCCCGCCTCCACGGGCTCCGCCATAAGCCACATATTTGTGATGATCCGCCAAAAACAGTTTTTGTTTTTCGGTGGGTTTAAAAAGCTCAATTGTCGGCATCATCCACCTCTACAATCCTTATCTCATAGCTGTCTCCTGCCTTTGCCTCGTCTTCCTCCCGCTTTTCGCCCGCACTGTGCAGTGCCATGATGTCTACGAGAACGGAGCTGATGGATTTTAAATCGCGCGGCGCAAGCGGATCACCCTCCAGCTCCAGCAACGCATCTACTTTTTCGAGCAGTTTATCAGCCGTGTTGTACATCCTTGTCCACCTGTCGGTGAGCGCTCCCAAAAGCTGCTCCTTTTGAGCGTCCACCTGCTTCCGCGCAAGATACGCCGCGGACTTCAAAAACTCCTCTTTTTCCCTGGCCCACTGGCCCTCTTTGTTCCACCGAAAAATAGTAGATTGAGCCATTCCGTGCTTTTGTGCGAGAGCGCGCAGGGATATATCCGAGCTTATATATTCGGCGTGTACGCTCTCTCTATCGGTGCGGTGCGCTCCCATTATCTGACCAACTCCTCAACGTATATGCCAAGCATATAAAAAATCAATTTACGCCTGATGACATAATCTTTTTCGGTGCGCGTGTACTCGCTTTTGATCTCCTCCACATGTTCATTGCCGTCCTTGTCCCAATAGCGGAAGTCCGGAGTGTAGACCACCGGCCTAAAATTCTGTTTGCCCGCCGGGGTCTCTTGCTTTGGCAAAATCTCATAGTTTGGATGACACTCCAGATCGCTTATCAGACCTGCTCGTTGCATCAGCAGCAGCTCAAGGTATCTGTCGTGCTCTGCTTTGCTGTCGAATTTTATACCATTTGCATAGATGACCTGATGATTTATCTTCCCGCTTTTTTTATCTCCAAGACGGCGTTTCTGCTGCCTCGGCGTAAAATCTCTATATCTTGCCATGCTCCACCCACCTTTCGTTTTTTATTTTACTACCTCCGCAAACCTACCCTCCCCCCCTCGGGGGGCTTCGCCCCCCAAGTATCATTTTCCATCAAGGAGACGATGTGTGGGAGGTCGTTGGGTACGAAATCAAATAAAGGAGGCTTTGCGCCTCCTTTATTTTTTGCCCATGCAACTCTTTTCTCCGCGTGAGCAGAAGTCATTCTGATCAAGCCCATCCGTTTCCCAGTAGGTGCAGACAATGTCCGCACCGCACCACTTCAACCCTGTCACATTCGCTGCATTTGATAACTTTAACACCAACGGTTAATTTGCTGATTTCAGTCATCGGCTCTCCTTTCGCCGTAGCTGCAAAAACCATCGTCATCCCTTGCAAAAAAGTTGTCATTCATGTGATGCTTACACCGCTTATCTTCCGGGTCACGATGCCAGCACTCCCCGCACCTTACCACTTTCACAGCATCCACAGCGGGTGCGGCTTATCAGGTCATTGTCCACGATTTCCACATCCTTTCTTTCTCCCTGCAATAAGGGCAATAATTCCAACCACGGCAATATTTCCAATACTTTCTGTTGCAAACGCCACATATAATTATCATCCCTCGCCCTCCAACAGTTCCGGGTTATCCCACTTGTTGCCTATGACTTCATATTTATTTGCATATTTGATCAACATCGCTGTCCCAGCCATGTGAAAGCCACCGTCTGCATACTTAACTTCGTGAGGATATAAATTCCGTATAGCAAGGAAGTCTCCCTCGAAAATCTTCTTGTCGTCCTTGTCTGTCAGCCCGGTGAACTGGCCTACCGTGGAGGGGTCAACGTCAAACCAAAAGCCGCTAAAAGGGTCATCAAGCTTGATGATGCTGGGCTTGTCTATCATAGGTCCAAATGGGCTGTCGCAGCTTTTGGGACAATACGCGCCCTCTACCCACTCACCGTTATCAAGGCGCTTGCCTCTGAATAGTATTTCTCTCATTCGTCCACCACCTCTTTTCCGCTCTCATCTTCAAAGCTCACCTTGCACTCAGGCTTACCATAGCGGTCACAAGCGAGGTTGAAATACATGATATACTCCCGCTGTTCATCTTCTGTGAAGAAGTTTTCGGCGGCAATCCTGCGCCAGAATTTATGCCACCCCTCAAAAGTATATCGCTGGCAGCCAACAGCAAAACGGCGGCTATCGTACATATACGCTGCAAAGCGTGTACCTTGTATGTACAGAGGGGATTTTTCCCAGGCATTGCCGGACACACAAGCATTGCCGCACACCTGAGCATTGCCGCACACCTGAGCATCGCCGTACACACGAGCATTGCCGAACACCCGAGCATTGCCGAACACCTGAGCATCGCCGTACACACAAGCATTGCCGCACACACGAGCATCGCCGCACACACGAGCATTGCCGGACACACAAGCATCGCCGCACACACGAGCATCGCCGCACACACGAGCATTGCCGGACACCCAAGCATCGCCGGACTGCGTTAAATTGTTTTCGCTCTGGATATAGCCCCCCATCTCTCCGGCCTTGCATACACCCTCAATATCCCTGAGAGCCTTAATTCTTTTAAGTTCAATGCCGAAGCAAAGTTTAGTTTCGCCTGTGAACTCGTATTTCATTTATTTATCCTCCTTCTCCGGCTGCTTGAGCCAGTCAAGCCAGCAGTCTATACAGTCTCAATACAGTAACCGTTTTTACCGCCACAGCATCCAACGCTCATAATTTTCGCCAATTCCTCATCCGTCATAGCCCTTATGCGGTCGCCGTTGGTGAGGGGCTTTTTGCTTGCGAGCGCAACGCCGTGGGCTATGAGGTAGTCGGCAATATCGTCCACCCAATCGTCGCCAAGACATTCTTCGTCGTCAAAGCAGGCCAAGCATTTCACAGTTCCTTCATCGAGCGCATTTGCAAGCAGCTCAATAAGCTTGTCTCTCTTGGATATCTCATACAGACCTATTTCTATTCTTCCCCTCCTTTACGCAGGATTTCAGGGTTGCGGCAAGGGCGGCACATCGGGAGCTTCCGGCTCTGCAACCCTTGCAAACTCCGAGGTGGATCATACCTTGCTCACCTCGCAAAAAGCATAAAATTCATATTCTGTCCATCGGCGGCCCACGGCCTTGGCCGCCGCCACAATGGCCGCGTCCTCGTTCGGTGCGGCAACGCGCAGGAGTTTGCGCTTGCCCGGAACGCGAACTTCAAAGCGCTTCTTCCCGGTGTAGTTCTCAAAAATACCATCAACACGTTCTTCTTCGTTCATCACAATTTTCCCTTTCCCTCCACAGTTCTTCATGCCCGCGGGCAATCAAACATTTGTTGTAATCCCATGTCTCACAATACATGGCTTTCCATACAGTCTTCCTTTTCCCGTCAGCAAAGGCCGCGTGAAAACAATTCCCCGGCTCAACGCCTTCGCAGTAGATCATGCTCCCTATCTCCGCTTGATAGAATGGACAAATAACTCTCGCGGAACTATAGCTATGAGATCTGTTATAGCTCATGTCCCCTCCTATATGTCGGAGATCAGCTTCTCCAACTTATCAAGCGGCATCGGTGAATAGTTTGCGCTGCCTGTGACTTTGTTCCCTTTCGGAGCATCGCCCTTGTGCCTCTGTTCCTTCCACGCCTGTTCAGCGCCAAGCACAGCGCTTATACTGTCAAGCCCCTCCTGCTTATATCGGCGAAGAATCGCCTGGATGTAGCTCCATCCAAGTTTGCGCTCGTCAATCGCTATGTTAAGCGCATGCTTCACCACGTCCCCGGTGAGAACACCTGTAAAGTGTTGAAGCTCTGCCACAACAGCAGGAGACGGGGATGGATTGATTTTATCCAGGTATATCCCCATGATTTCCCCGAACGCCTCTTTTCCCTTTCCGGGCATTTGCTCTGTTTTTGCTTCCTCCGCCTCCGGGGTTTTAATTTCTTTCTCTTTCTCCTCCTCGTACTCTATCTCAATCTCTTTCTCTATCTCTATCTCTTTCTCGCTTGCGTCTTGCTTCCCGTTTGCTTGCGTTTTGCTTCCCGTTTGCTTCCCGTTTGCTTTTGAATTTTTGCCGCCTTGCTTCCCGCTTGCTGCTTTTTTTCTTGACGAATCCAGTGTCGGTTTGCAAAGCAAAAAGAAAGCACTTTGCTGTTGAGAGAGGCCTTTGGGCTCTGTGCCGTCCAGCGCGTATGAGATTATTGCCTCAAGAATCGGTAATCGGTCCTTTTTGGGGAGACCCTGAACGGCCTCCCAGAAGGATCTGTAAAATGTGAATTGTCCTCTTGCATCCATGTCCAAAGGCCTCCTTGCCTCTCAGTCTTGGTGCTGGTGAAGATATATGATCCGGCTGTATGCCGCCGCGTTGTCCATAAGCCACTCATTGGCTTTCTCAATGCTCAAATGATTCATGGCGGCTCTGGCCTCGTATGAGTACTCGCCTCTTGCCTTTTTGATAGCCTCCCGCTCTCTCAGTTCCTGAAGCGAGTGGTTAGCCTCGATAAGATACAGCTCGTAGTCTTTTGCCTCTATGCCGTCCAGCGTACCGCAGTCCGTTGCGTAAAAGGCGCGGAAGCCTCCCACATCTATATGCCAACAGCAGTTGGGTACATCGTGTATAGTGCTCTGAAGCTTCACAGTGCACAGTCCCGGATAGTCCATGCCCTGCCCCTCAGCTATGCGGTCTATGCGCTCTGCCGCCACTCCCTGCTCTCTCAGCAGCGGCACCAGCCATTCCCCGCAGGCCCATCTTATTGTCGGGCGTTCCTCCGCCAGCTTCTTCACCGCGCTTTTGCAAAAATGGTCTCCGTGTTGGTGCGTCATCAGAATAAGCCGGACTTCCTGCACTGCCGGGGCAAGGTGCTTGTACCTTACCCCGCAGTCTATCAGGATCTGGCTGCCCAGCAGCAGCGCATTACCCTTGCTGCCGGTGGAAATGATGTTACAGATCATTAATGCTTACCTGTTTCACATCTTCCACGATTTCCGCGTCAATGGCTTCCTCCGCCGCAGTCTCCGGCTCAATCTCCTGCGCTGCCGGGTGCGCCGCGTTGTCGTTTATCTCCATGCTCCCGTCCTCGTTGTATATCACGTCTGCCTCGCTGTCTGCTTCAAAGGCCGTCTGCATATCTACGCTCATGATACCCCACTTGGATATCAGCTGTCGCAGCATGGTTTTGAACGCCATCCCATCAAAATCCTTGTACCAGAACGAGGAGTAACGCCACATATCCTTCTGCGCAATCTCGCCCTTTTGCAGCTTCTGAAAGCTCTCCGCCTTAAATGCCTGGCTGTACTGGTCTGCATGGCTCATCATCTTGCTGTGGCTCCAGTACATTGCCTTCGTAAATCCGTTAAGATACTCGAACGCCGCATAATAGCCCGCCGTTGGTTTTTTTGCTCTCGCCAGCTCGTCCTCGATCAGCTCAACTTCTATTTCTTCCGTCATCGGGTTCCAGCGCTTGAGTTCCCCCTCCTTGATGTCCATCACCACAATGCGCTTGTAATAACCCGAACGCAATGCCAGCTGTATGTAGCCCTTGTAGCCTATCTGGAACCGCGCTTCCTTCTGCTTGCGCGGCTGGCCATTCTCATCCAGAACGTCCCTGCCGTTGCGGTCCTTTATCTTGCTTTCATACGGCACAAAATAGTAGTGCCCCATCTGCGGTGAAGGACAAAGCTTCAGACTCTCTCCGATCAGCGCCGCACTCAGAACGCTCTTGGGTGTGCACTCCTGCAAAACCGTGTTCACCGCGCTCGCCGCTATGATGCTGCTCACAAAGGTCTTTTCCCTCGCTGCATCGTTCAGCGTGTTGTGTATCGCTTCCTTGAACTTGGGCGTTGCCAAGGCCGCGCTCAGGCTCATTTTCTGCCCGCTGGTTATCATCTGGTTGTTACTCATGCTCGCCCTCCTGTTTCAACTCCTGCTGCTGTGCCAGATTTCGTTTTATACGGTTTTCCCAATATCTTTCGTTGTTTTTCCTGACCTTATCCGGGTTTTTCTTACGCCACTGTCTCTGATATTCAGCGCGTTCCCTTTTGGCGTCCTCAGTCATATCTGTATCCTCCTTCATCCAGAAACGCTTTCAGCGCTCTTAGTTTTTCCCTTGTGCCCCACACCTTGAAGTGCAGCTCCAGCACCTTTTCTTCTGCCTCGTTTTTTACCGGCACCGGCGCTGCCAACCCCTGCGCTTTTTCTGCCGCCACAGCCGCGGCCTTTGCCGCTTTGTCCGCCTCTCTGGCTTCCCGTGCAAGCCTCTCCCGCTCTGTCTGGGCCTTTCTCTCATTCACCGCGGCCAATGCTGCCCCTAAATTGAGACAGCGCTTGTACTCTGCCGCGATCTCGTCTGCGCCCTCCATCACCTCTATGGCGTCCATGTCCGCCCTGCGCTCGTCTATCCAGCGCTTGCACTCGCTTTTCAAACTCCTGTCGCTCTTACTTAACAGAACGCTTATTCCGCTTCTCTCGAAGCTGAATGCCGCCCTGTCAAGCCCTGCCGCCGCCACATGCTCTGCAAAATAGATCCTCAGCGCCTGCTCTTTCTGCAATCGTGCGTGGTATTCAACATTCTCGATCATCTCTTTGAGCTTTGTGTCAGCACTTTTATAGGCAGTGCTTATGCACTCTTTATAAACCGCCTCAAACGCCAGATATGGTGCGCTCACCGCCTCTTTCACTGCTTTCCGCGCCTGTTCAAATTCTCCAAACTCCCGGTTCAGCTCTGCTCTCAGCGCCTTCACGTCCTTTACCGTCTCCGGTGTGCAAGCCAGTGAGCAGGCCTCCTCCGTCCGCTGCCTTATGCTTTCCGCCGCGGCTTTAAGATTTTCTTCTATAATTGGCAGCTGTTTTACAAATACCAGGCTTGCCGCCTCTGGTACAATTCCTGTTTTGTTGACCGTTTCCAAATTCATTGTTGCAATTCTCCCTTATTTTTGATATAATCTTCCTGCAATCTTCCCTAACTCATAGCATCCTTCCGTGCCGCCCGGCCCTCCCGCCGGGCGGCGTCTTTTTTTGCCTTTCCATCTCAGTCCTTTCTTCTGGTCTTCCTCCGTGCCTGGGTGATCGCCAGAAACTCCCCCGGCCCGTTTTCCTTTTCGTAGGCGGCGTAAACTCTCGCCCTCTCCGCCTCAAACTTCTCCATGTACTCCTTGCGCCTTGCACACTGGCTGTAGCACCCCGGCGCTCTCTCCCCGCATTCCTTTGTGCACGGGTTCTTTACCGTTTTGAGCGCATGCTTTGTCGCCAGCTCTTTTACGCCAACAGCCATGCCATCACCACCGGACAAAAGGCACTGTCCACATCCGTATCTTCCAAGCCGTCCTCCTCACTTTCGCTTTCCACTCTCTCCACCAGCTCTTTCAGCACAAACCACATGTCATTTCCGCCGGTGCTGCCTCGGGGCCACTGCACAAGTATGTCTCTGTCCTTCGGCCTTGACGAAGCAACCATCCCCACCGTCCCCGGAGCCGGGAAGTATCTGGGGACCTCCCTGTGCCTCTGCCGTGCTTTCTCCGTGTCCTGAATACGGACAAGATCACCTTTTTTAAACATCTTCCGTTACCTCCCAAAGTTCTGCATCCATCCACTCCGCATTGTATATTTCACTGCGGTGATTGACGTATGCTGCAAGGATGTTCCAACCCAGCGTGAGGGTGAGGAACCCGCCCAGCACTACCCACCCGGCAACGGCGGGGTCAAACCCCATAAGAAAGTCAACCAGCCAGCCGAAGTGCTCTAATGTCCATGCGCCGAATTTTTCTGCAAACTCCATCATCTTCTTTTCTCCTTCCTGCCTTTCCTTCTTCCGTCTTTCAACGCCGCCACGATCCTTGTGCTCTGCTCCTTCGCCACCTTGTTGTGGGTGTTCCCCGGCTCCCCGCCGTACCAGCACTCGCATCTGCTTGGATGGTTAAGACACACGTTTTCACACGTCTCCTGTCTGCTGCACTCCACGCAGCATAGCTTTGTCTTTACGACCTGACAGAAATGTATCTTGCACATCGTTACTTTTCTGCCCATTTTTATTCTCCTCCCATTCTTGCCCTTTTTCTGGCGAGAGCTGCCATCGGCAGCCCCCGCTCTGTAATGCCGTATCGCCTCCTTGTGGCTCTCAAAGCGGCTTGCCGGCTCTTTCTGAGATATTCCCCGTCATAGTCCAGCTCCGCTATCTCCTGAGTGGAGTAAAAGCCCTTGTTCCCCAGCCGTTCTATGATGTACTCCATTTCCATTCGGAGATTCTCAAGCTCCCTTGCCATAGTCTCCCCTCCGTTTCATGTGGAACGTCCTATTTTTGGGACGGTTCGGATAAAAAAATATACGCTTTCTCCTCGTCACTATTGATGTTCAAAACCGCGCAAATGCTAACGACTTCATCAACATCAAAGGCTCTATTACCATTGAGCTTGTTTGAAAGCGTATTTTCAGAAATATTAATTTTTTTAGCAAGGGTACGCTGGTTGTAGCCTGCCTCAACCATTTTTGCACGAAGAATATTTGCTCTCATTCTTTCCCCTCCATTCGTTTCATTTTTGGGACGATTTGAATATAACATAGTCTCGCTACGTTGTCAACCCATTTTTGGGACAACTTCAAAATTTTTTTCAAAATTATATTGCTATTGTGGGACGGGCATGATATATTAGAGGCGGTGATGAAATATGGATAAAAACACAGACATGGCTATAAAAATTTTAAAAGCCATGTCCGAAAACAATATGAGTTATGGCGAGCTTTCTTCAAGAACTGGTATTCCAAAATCCGCATTGCAAAGATATGCGACTGGTGCTACATGTAAAATACCTCTCGATAGAGTTGAGGCTATTGCCTCCGCTCTTGGCTTGTCTGCCGCCTACCTGATGGGCTGGGAAGAAACAAAAAAGCCGCCTGAGCTAAGCCCAAAGCGGCAGGCTGCCATTGACCTTGTCGAAAAGCTCTCGGACGACCAGATAGAAGCTATCTTGAAGTTGATAGGAGAATGACATGGATATTGCTGTTTCTTTGTTATTTATTACTGCATTTCTGGTTGTTGTTGTTTTATCTTTAATAACATTATCACGCGCAAAGTCCTCCGAAGAAGAACTTCAAACCTACAAACAAGCTTTTGAAAAAAATAAAGAAAACATAGAACAGAATGCAAATAAAATAATTGCAGATATGCAAAAAGAAGCAGACAATACGATAACCGCAATTCAAGAAGATGCACGCTTAAAAATAGAGAAAGCAGAAACATTAGCACAACAGACTCAATCTAAAAATCTCAAACTTGAAAAAGAAAACAAAAATCTCAAAGAACAGATAACAAACATTAAAGAAAATGTTTCTGCTGAGTATAAAAAATTGTGCGAGTCTAATTTAAGCTCAATCCCATGGCTTGCCGGAATGATGGGAGATTTTTTAACCGTAGAAATTGATAAGATTGCTCAAGAATTGGATTGGGGATACGACCAAAGGCGCATGAAAAAAGTTGCCACAATCCGCGAAATTCGAGATGAAGCTAAGCGTATAACCGCAGCCGGGAAAGAAGCAATCTATCAGCTTGAGTACATTAAGCAGCTTTTTCCAAATATAGAAGATTATTTTGAAACAGATTATAATGAAATATTTATAGAACAGTCTATAGAAGATTTTGACCCGGTAAGACATTATCTGTCTAAAGATGAGTGGGATCGGCTTTCCACGGTTGAAAAAAATCAGCTTGCTCTTGACAGATATGTTGCGTCCCGAAAAACAAAATGGCAAATCGGTCGTGATTATGAGTTAGCTGTAGCTTACGAATACACAAAAAAAGGTTGGGATGTAGATACTTTCGGTTCATATATGCAGTTGGAAGATCACGGCAGAGATTTAATTGCCAAAAAAGATAGCAGAATCCTTATTATTCAATGCAAATATTGGTCTCAGTCTAAGGTTATACACGAAAAACACATATATCAGTTGTACGGTTCTGTTCTGTCCTACTGCATGGAGAACAAAATAAATATTGATACCGTCTCCGGTGTTTTTGTAACAAATATATTGCTGACACCGTTTGCAGAAAAAGCAGCAAAATATCTGGGCATAAGTGTTGCTCAAAACCATCCTTTTAAGGAGTTTCCGCGCATAAAGTGTAACGTTGGACGAGATGAGTTTGGCTATAAAACACATATTTATCATTTGCCTATGGACGCTCAATATGACAAAGTGAAAATATGTAATAAAGGTGAATTTTATGCTTTTACTGTCGATGAAGCTGAGCGCGCCGGATTTAGACGCACATATAAATGGCGTGGTCAATGACCTCTTTACTGACACATCAAAACAGCTTCGGCTTCTTTGACCACGGCCCGCATTTTTGCGCCGTATTCCGGGGTAATTTTCTCGCAGAAGTCCAGCAATTCATCCCGAGACATTTCCATCACTTGTGTTGCGCGTCTCATATATTCAGTAACAAACTCAGCAGTTGATTTATCCATTGATAGGCCCTCCTTTTTTCTTCCAGTATACCACACCCGCATACCCCCCCAATAAACCCGCCTCTTTTTCGTGCACGCAGTACTTTGACGGGATCATTGATTTGTAAATCTGATTTTTAGACTTTATGCCAAAATATTACGCTTATCATCAATATGAGATAGAAGATTATCTTGCCGCTCCAGAATGCGATCCTACATACAACGAGTTGAAAGCACGCCTGGATATCCTTGAAAAGCAAAACGCCTCCCTGCGTCTCCGCCTCAAGGCCATATCTGCGCGTTTTGATGCTCAATATCAGCGCGGTATTGACTATGCCGACAAAGCCGCCTATGTTCTTGGCTACTATGACGGCAAAGCCGGTGCGGCTCTGGATCTGCGGGATATTCCTTCCCGCATCCGCCGGCACCGGCTCTCCCTGCTCCGCGATGAAAAAGCACGTCAGGCCCTTATAGACCGTTACGAGCGGTACGGTTTAAAGTATTGACCCTCATTGTCCCACGCCTTGCCGCTTCCCGCATACGGTTTCTATTGCCCAGAGGATCTGCTCCAATGTTTCCTCGTCCGCCTCAAGGATAAGCATTTTCAGTTTTGTCCTCGGCGGTATTCCCGCTTTGGGCGGGGGGCGGAATTTGTCCCCGGCGTTTATTGACAGTTTCATTTTTCGCCCTCCTTACCGGCAAGGCGCGTTTGCATCAGGAGGCACACCCAGAAGCCCCAGGGGGCTGTTGAGACGCTCGTTCTTTTCGTGAGGCTTGGTGAGACGCTTATTCATCAGGGTTCCTCCTTTTCATTTTGCCCCTCCCTTGGCTCTCCTTTCAAGGAGAGCTGGCACGGCAAAGCCGTGACTGAG